>DNUB01000163.1:0-379 GCA_003508605.1 Oscillospiraceae bacterium
GCTTTATGTGAACACGCTCTAAAAACCGTCTTTGCAAAATGGGGCAGGGAACGGCTGAACAAAATGAATTGCAGCCGAAGCGTTTATGCTTTAAAAACCTTTTCATATTTTATCGAACGTAAATGTTTACGCAATAAAGGCAGAAAATAAAAGGGAATTTTGGTTTTTGACCTTATTGACTATTATATTTCAAAAAAAGAAAAAATGCAAGTTGTTTTTCTCGTTCCTGCAAAAAATAAACGGCAATTTGTGTAAAATAATGTAAACGGTTCATAATAATATTTTTTTTTGTAAAATATGCACAATCTGCGAGTTTTGAAATTCTGTCCAAATCAGTAAATTACCGCCCGGTTTTTTTAAGTGAATAAAAAATATTTTT
>DNUB01000163.1:631-5331 GCA_003508605.1 Oscillospiraceae bacterium
AAAAAATATTTTTTCCCAAAGAAAATTTGTAAAAATTTTGGTTTTTTGACATCAATCAGTATAAAAAAACACAATTTCTCTCCAAATTGCAAAAAGTGCTTTTTTTCTCTTTACAAAGTGAAATTTATATATTATAATAGTAATTAAAAGTTGCTATATGTTTTAATGCTGTGAGTTAACCTAAAAACCGAAGCCTGTACATTCTTAATCCACTCTTCTCAAGGTGTGTGGAGTGAGGGTTCTATACAGTCTTTTTTCGGAGGTTTCACATCATAAAATATTATGTCGGCTTTCAACAAAGAATATGAAAAGGAATTTCCTATGGCTGTAAGGAATAATTCCGCAGTGGCGGTGCGGGAATCGACTGCTGAAAAAACAGATTTAAAGCAATATACCGATTCCAATGTCATACTGAAAAAGAAACCGATATACAATGCGGTTAAGCGTTTTTTGGATATTGCGTGTGCTGTTTTGGGATTTATTGCAGCAAGTCCGCTGTTTTTGGTTTTTTCGGTTATGATTAAAATGGAGCGTTCGGGGAAAAATGTGTTTTATAAGCAGAAAAGATTAGGGAAAAACGGAAAAGAAATTTATATTTATAAATTCAGAAGCATGGTAGACGACGCCGATAACCTGGAACGCTGGCTGAATAAGGAGCAGATAAGGCAGTATCACACCGAATATAAGGTGGAAAACGATCCGAGAACCACAAGGTTCGGGAGCTTTTTGCGAAGGACGGGCTTAGACGAAATGCCGCAGCTGCTCAATATTTTAAAGGGTGAGCTGTCTCTTGTCGGACCAAGACCCATACAGGAGGAGGAGCTGAAGTATTACGGCGAGAATAAGGATTTGCTGCTATCCGTTAAACCGGGATTAACGGGATATTGGCAGGCATACTGTTCAGATGATACTACATATTCAAATAAAAAACGTCAGAAAATGGAGTTGGAATACGTAAAGAACTGCAACTTGTGGTGGGATATAAAAATTTGCTTTGCAACTGCCGGAGCCATTATCCGCAAAGCACAGAGAGGACAGTAAAAGATAGTAGTATATCGGGAACATATTTAGGAGATTACATGTTGTTTATGCCATCACCCCGGTGTCTCCCATTAAAGAAAAAAATTCCTCTGTCGGCTTATGACAGGGGAATTGGAGTCTGTTCGCATAAATCTCGGCATAGACATTTTCGGCAAATTTGTATCCTATGTCAATATTTTTGATTTACGGGCGGAACAATTATTCGAAAACCGCATACCGATCCGTTTGAACATGCTCCCATACAATCAAAATCCGGATGTCCCCCGCCTTTTGCCGTAAGCAAGGGCAAGGAATCCGTTAAGCGGCGGGCTTTATTCGGTCCTTCGGTAAGGGAAACAATCCCCCGCTGAAACCTCGAGGGGCTTACGCATAGGATTTTTCATACATTCGAGGCACCGCCCATCATTTTAAATAGAATAAAGAGAAGTGTGCAAAAACGGTCAAGGAGTATTTATAAATGGTACTGCATGATAGAATCGCAGACGAGCTTATAGATCATAAGTCGTTAGGTGCGTTTATTTATTTGATAAATGCAGGGAGAGAGCTGGAATTTTCGGTTAACGGCATCGAATGCTTTATTTCCTGTGATAAATCTTCAGGGTTTGTGTCTCTGTGGTCAGAAAACCGCGAGCAAAGCTTTGACAGCGCAGAAGATTTGTTGGTTAATGCTTTGGCAGGCGAGGATAAGCTTCTTGCCGTTTGGGACAAAATAGAAATTAAAACGCTTTTTTGAAATCGGGGCTTGCTTGAAAAAAGGGAAACGCCGCCTTCGGGCTTTATTCAAAATCGTGAAGATCTTCGTCCTCTTCCTCGTCTTCTTCCATTAAATCGCTTTCGGCTTTAAGCTTATATTTACGATAAAAAACAAACACAAAGGTGCCTATTGCCAAAAACACCACACTCTCAATCACTGCGATCAAAATACTGAATCTGGTGCTTTCGCGGGGATTAACCGTAATATTCATCTTCACGGAGGCCTGTCCTCCGTTTACGGTTAAAGTAATCACCGTATCCCCCGCAGATTTTGCGGAAACAACTCCGTCGATCTGTCCTACCTGCGCCACTATGGGATTTGAGCTTTCGTATTTGATTTCCGTCAAAGTAGCCCCCTGAGGCATAAAGGTGTAGTTAAGAGAATATACATCGCCTTCGTTTAAAACCAAATTCATCGAATCAAATCGTATCTCGTTGATAGGAAGCAAGCCTTGAAGCTCATATATTGACGCTACCGTTACAAGAGAGCTTTCGCTGCTTAAGAGATAGACGGTTTCGTCCTTTGTTACCTTAAATTCGCATTTCACGTCGGGGTAATCGGATATCGATATGGTTACGTTTTTCCGGTCTACCGCCTCAAATGAAAAATAACCCGATTTATCGACGGTTGCCGTCTGACCGTCAATATAAACAACGCTGCCGGCCATGGCTTCGCCCTTTGAGTTGTAAAGGTATCCGTTGATTTTTGAGACTTCGTAAAACGTTTCGGAGGATACCTTAACATACACCGTTTCAGACAAATCTCCTGCGGAAACCGTTATCTTCGTTTCTCCCTCTTTGACAGCGGTAATGATTCCTTTTTCGTCTACGGCTGCTATGTCGGTATTTTCTGCGGAATATGTGAAGGTATAGTCGTCAGCGATTTCCTTAGGGAGCAGCTCTGCTTCGATTTGCGCAGTTCCGCCCGTTTTCAGCAGAAATTCTTTTTTTGACAAAATGATAAATTCGGGTTTTACTTCCTCCTCCGTAACGGTTATTACCGCTGCGGCGAATAAGTTTCCGTAATAAGCGGTTATTTCGGTTTGTCCCACGCCGGTGGCGATGATATATCCGGAAGCGTCGACTCTCGCGACGTTTGTGTCGCTGCTGTAAAAAGTGATTGCGGGATTTTCCGCAGTGCTGTTTATTACCTGTGCGGTAAGCTGAACGCCCTGACCCTTCTGGAGACTGTAATTGTAAAAGCTAAGCTGTAATTCCTCCGGCTCTGCAGGAGGCGTTTCGGTGGGCGGCTCTTCGGAATCGTCGGTTTCCACGGTGGATT
Organism: Oscillospiraceae bacterium; assembly: GCA_003508605.1. Classification (GTDB taxonomy): domain Bacteria; phylum Bacillota; class Clostridia; order Oscillospirales; family Ruminococcaceae; genus Ruminiclostridium_E. Next base: position 3,708 of record DNUB01000163.1, read on the forward strand.
CCGTTTCCGATTGGGTGGCCTCCGATTCGGAGGAAATTTCGCTTTCCGAGGTTATTTCCTCCGAGGTTGTTATGTCGAGCCGGGTAGTATCCTCATCCTCGGGCTCGGTGGTGAATTCGTTATCTTCGTTTTCCTCGGCATATGTCATTCCGAACAGACACAGAGCCGCAGCTGCTGCGAATGCGATAATTATGTAAACCGAGGCTTTAAAAATCTTATTAAATGTACTCATAACTATTTTCCTTTTAGGCAGGTTTTTTATGAAAAAAATTTTGATGACAGCGTCTGAAGCGTCCCATTTTAAAAATTTTCATATTCCGTATATTAAATACCTTTTAAATAATAACATTGAGGTATACACGGCGTCAAGAGGTAATTTTAATTACGCCGGCGTTCATCATATTGAGATACCTTATAAAAAGAAGCTTTTAAGTTTGGGAAATATAGGCATAATATTCAAATTGGCGTCAATAATACGTAAAAATAAGTTTGATGCGGTTTATACCAACTCGACCTTGGCGGGATTTATCGGAAGAACCGCAGTCGGGCTGTGCGGAAAAAAAACCAAAGCGATCCATATATGTCACGGCTACCTGTTTGATGATGACAAAAGCTTTCGCAGCAGGCTTTACGTTCTTTTCGAAAAGCTGGTAAAAAACCGCACGGATATTTTGGCGGTTATGAACAGCGACGACTATCAAATTGCCGAAAAATACCGTTTAAGCAAAAATATCGTATTTATAAACGGTATGGGTCTTAGTGCCGAAAAATTTGCCCCTGTTACCGTCAATGAAATCGATAGCTTTAAAAAAGAGCATAAAATAGGCGAGAATGAATATCTTTTCCTCTGTGTAGGCGAATTTTCCGAAAGAAAGCACCAGCAAACAATAATTGAAGCGTGCAGCTTAATCGAAAACGACAATTTTAAGGTGATTTTCGCAGGGGACGGCAACCTGCTGGATTTCTGCAAGGAGCTTTCCCACAAAAAAAGGGTAGATGACAAAACCCTGTTTTTGGGACATTGCAGCAATGTTAACCTGCTTTACAGAGCTTGCGGCTGTCTTATCTCCGCAAGCAGGTACGAGGGTATGCCTTTTAATGTTATGGAAGCGTTATACTGCGGTGAAGACGCGATTCTGACCGATGTCAAGGGAAACAGGGATTTGGCCCTTGAGCATAATTTGAGAACATACAATTTTTCGGATCCGACAGAGCTTTCAAGGCATATGAGCGATTTGCTCCGCACTCATTCGCAGGATCGGAAAAGCATCAGCGACAAAGGAAAGGCCGAAAGCCGTCTTAATCCCAAGTATCTGATAGAAAACACCTTAAGCGTCAATTTAAGTCTTTTGGGAATGACCGATTCTGCGTCAAACGGGTAAAACCCAAAGCCGCAATAAAGTAACCGCTTAACGATTATTTTTTAAGGGCGTTCTTATTATACATCAAAAATAAAAATTTGTCTATACCTTTATGATAAGCTTTGAAAAAGTCCCGCATATGCTTTAAATGGACAGTAACGAAAAAGTTTCACGTCAGATTGAACAAATAGTTGTCATTAAAGTTGAAACTTATTATAAAATGTATTTAAATTCACAAAAAAAATAGTTAAGGGTATTGATTA
>DNUB01000113.1:0-437 GCA_003508605.1 Oscillospiraceae bacterium
TGTTTCTGATTTTTTCGGGAATATTCGCTATGGTTTTTTCTCTGTATGACTTACAGACAGAGGCAGTTATATACAGTGCGGCTCTTTGTTTGCTGCTGACCGCAGCCGTAGTTCCCGCTCATTTTTATTACTATCTTAAAAGGCATCGGGAAAGGACGGATCTGCTGCAAAATATTGAAATAGTCTCCGAAAGCTTTCCGAAGCTTAATACCCTGTCGGAATCGGACTATTGGGATATGGTATTAAAGCTCAAAAAGCTGTTAAACGAAAGCATTACGGAAAAAAATAATCAGCAGAAGGAAAATGTGGAATATTACACTACTTGGGTACATCAGATAAAAACTCCCATAAGCGTTATAACAATGATTTTGCAGGGGGAGGACACGGCGGAGCATTTGGAGCTGTCCGCACAGCTTTTTAAAATCGAGCAGTATGTG
>DNUB01000113.1:725-8445 GCA_003508605.1 Oscillospiraceae bacterium
CTTTTTAAAATCGAGCAGTATGTGGAAATGGTACTGAACTATATCAGGCTTGGGGATGATTCCTCCGACCTTGTTTTTGAGGAATACTCCATAGACGGCATAATAAAGCAGGCGGTGCATAAGTATGCTCCGCAGATAATTAGAAAGCGCATAGCTCTTAAATACGAGCCGAAAGGGGATTTAAGGATAGTTACCGACGAAAAGTGGCTGCTTTTTATTATAGAACAGCTTTTGTCAAACGCCGTAAAATACACGGAAAAGGGAGAAATAGAAATTAAAGTAACGGACGACAAAAAACTGATAATAACGGATACGGGAATAGGTATAGAAAACGAGGATCTGCCCCGAATTTTTGAGAAGGGCTTTACGGGCTACAACGGCAGAGCCGATAAAAAATCCACCGGCTTGGGGCTTTATCTGTGCAAGCTTACGGTGGATAAGCTGTCCCACAGGATCGAGGTCAAATCAACAGTGGGAAAGGGAACCTCCGTTTCGGTTGATCTGAAGCGTTATGAGCTTGAATCGGAATAGCATTATTCGGTGCGGCGTGCAGCACTATGAATACGGTATTACAAAAATGTCACATAAAAATATTACAATGTAACTGTTTTCAATGTAAAGGTATAAATAATTTTGCTAAAATATCATCAGAATAAACAGGTTAAAGGAGTAAGCTATGACGATATTGGAAACAAAATGCTTAAAGAAAATTTATACCGCCCGATTCGGAGGGAATCAGGTAAAAGCCTTGACCGACGTTTCCTTTTCGGTGGAGCAGGGAGAATATGTTGCCATAATGGGCGAGTCGGGGTCGGGAAAAACCACTCTTCTGAACATTTTGGCTGCCCTTGATAAGCCTACGGGGGGACAGGTTCTTTTGGAGGGGAAGGACATAACCTCCATAAAGGACAGGGATATCGCCGCATTCAGGCGGGATAATTTAGGCTTTGTGTTTCAGGATTTCAATCTTTTGGATACCTTCACATTGCAGGACAATATTTTTCTGCCTCTTGTGCTGGGCGGCAAAACCTTTTCGGAGATGCGTGAAAGACTGCTTCCGATAGCAAAAAAGCTGGAGATTTTGGATCTGCTGAACAAATATCCCTATGAGGTTTCGGGAGGACAAAAGCAGAGATCGGCAGTGGCAAGAGCCATTATAACTTATCCGAAGCTGATTTTGGCCGACGAACCCACGGGTGCGCTGGATTCACGCTCTACCGACGGTCTTTTAAAGATCTTTAACGATCTGAACGGCGAAGGACAGACCATAATAATGGTTACCCATTCAACCAAGGCGGCAAGTCATGCGGGCAGGGTGCTTTTTATAAAGGACGGGCAGGTATTTCACCAGATTCACAGGGGAAGCAGCACCAACAGGGAAATGTATCAAAAGATTTCCGATACCCTTACGGTAATAGCTACGGGCGGCGCTTATACCGCAGGAGGATTTTTCGGGGGTGAGGAAAATTGAACAATAAGCTTTACCCTAAGCTTGCGGCGGAAAACATAAAAAAGAACGGGAAAACCTATATCCCCTATATAATTACCTGTATACTGACCGTTGCAATGTTTTATATGATAAATTCCCTTGCCACAAATCCCGAGCTTAGCAGCATGAAGGTCGGCGGTGAGGTAATGCCGGTGGTATTGGGTATGGGCTGTGTGGTGGTGGGGATTTTTGCGGTTATTTTTCTTTTTTACACCAACAGCTTTTTGATGAAGAGAAGAAAAAAGGAATTTGGCTTATACAATATTTTAGGCATGGGCAAAAGACATATAGCCAAGGTGGTAGCCTTTGAGACTCTTTATGTGGCGATAATCAGCCTTGTGCTGGGCTTGCTCCTGGGAATATCCTTTGACAAGCTGCTTTATATGTGTATAGCAAAAATATTCGGCGCAAATGTGTCCATGGGGTTTTATGTTTCCGTTTATGCTATAATAACCGTTTTTGTTCTCTTCGGAATCCTTTTCGGCTGCATACTGCTCAATTCGTTAAAGCAAATCGTGCTGTCCAAGCCTATAGAGCTGCTGAAGGGCGGAAATGTGGGCGAAAAAGAGCCGAAAACCAAGTGGATAATGACGGCTTTAGGAGTTATCTGCCTTGCGGCGGGTTATTATATGGCTATTAGCGTGGAAAATATGGGAATTGCAATAGGCATTTTCTTTATTGCGGTAATTTTGGTTATAATAGGCACTTATATGCTGTTTATAGCGGGAAGCATTTTTTTGCTTAAAGCCTTGAGAAAAAATAAAAGGTATTATTATAAACCAAAGCATTTTATTTCCGTTTCGGGAATGATCTACCGTATGAAACAAAATGCCGTGGGACTTGCAAACATCTGTATCTTGTCCACAATGGTTCTGGTTATGATATCCTGTACGTCGGCTTTGGTAATAGGAATTGACGATACAATAGACAGGTCGAATCCTTATGACCTGTGGGTGAACGTTTATCACCCCTACAACTCGGATTCCGAAAGCAGCGTCAGCGCATATTCGGGCTTAAAGGAAATAGAGGGGTTAGCCGAAAGGTACAAGGACAGCCTTGAAGAAAAGGGAAATTATACCTTTTTAAGCTTAAAATGCAATTTGACGGAAAACACAGCCTCTCTTGAAGGCACCGCAAACTTTGAGGCTCAAATCATTCCCGTTGAAGAGCGAAACAAATATTCGGGAGACAATGCTATACTTGATCCCGACGCCGATGAAATATATTTATATACGATTAACAGAAGCTTTGACTATACCACAATGACCTTATTCGGCAAGGAATATAAGGTAAAGGGCGTTGACGCTCATAACGATAACTATTCCTATCCTTCGCTGACAATTTATGTAAGGGATTTGGACGTGTTAATGGAGATAAACGATAATGTAAGTACGGAAATGGGCAACGTCGAAAAATACAATCGCCTGAACCGTGTTTTACAGTACAATATCACAAATGAAGAAAAAAGGGAAGAAATATATGACGCCTTTTTTGAAGTAAACGAAAAATATTCGGTTTACGTGTCTGACAGGGATTCCGCAAGAGATGATTATATGGGGCTTTACGGCGGGCTATTTTTCCTGGGACTGTTTCTCGGAACGCTTTTCATAATGGCGACTATTCTGATTATTTACTACAAACAAATTTCAGAGGGCTATGAGGATCAGGGCCGCTTTGAGATAATGCAGAAGGTGGGCATGAGCAGGGGCGAGGTCAAGTCCGCCATACATTCACAGGTTTTATGCGTTTTCTTTCTTCCGCTGATTACCGCAGGAATCCACACGGGCTTTGCCTTTAACTTAGTACTTAAATGTATGTATGCTTTAGGCTTTGCAAATGTTCCCCTTTATGTGACTTGTACTTTGGTGAGCTTTTTAGCCTTTGCGGTTATGTATGTTATTATTTATCTGATCACCGCAAGAACCTATTATAAGATCGTAAGCAGATGATTTTTGTAAGGGGCGGCAGCAAGCCTGCCGATTATTTCCCGTTATCGGGACGGCAGACGGTGATTTACTGATTTGAAAGGAATTTCGGAACCGATGAGAATTTAAAATTCCCTGATAAAACGTAAAGCTTTCAATGAGGGGCAATGCCCCTCAGGGTTTCAGTGGGGGACTGAATGGAACCCGCCGCCCAATGAGGCTATGCCTTTTGCTTACCGCAAAAGGCGGGGGACATCGGATTTTGATTATAGGTTGGAGAATATCATAGGTTTTCGGGTATGGGTGCAGCTTCATATGAAAAAATTTTTAATTTACAAGCATATCGGAAACCTTTCACAGAACGACAACGGTTGGATTAAGGAGCTTAATTTAATTTCATGGAACGGCAGAGAGCCTGTTTATGATATACGGACATGGAATTTAAACCATACAAAATACGGTAATGGAGTTACTGTTACTGCGGGTCAGATGCGGGCTTTAAAAAAATTGGTTGAAAAAATGGAGACGTTTTAATTTTAACGGAAAAAGGTTAAAAAGCTGTATTTTGTTTATTCTTAAAGGGGGTAATACAATGTCGGAAGAAGAGAAGGACCTAAATGAAACTATGGAAGCCATTGATCCCGAAGAGTATAAAAAAATGCTTCAGCAGCCGAAGGAGCAGGATCACAGCGATTTAGAGGATATAATTACTCCCATTGAGGTCAAAAGCACAAGGCATCTTCAGATACAGCAGGAGCAGCTTGAAAAGGAAAAGGCAAAGGAGAATGCCGCTAAAAATGCTCATACGGCAGTTAACGAGGTTTACGACTGGTTTGAAAGTCTGCTTATGGCTGTGGTTTTTATAGTATTGCTTTTTACTTTTATAATTCGTGTAAATACCGTAGACGGCGGATCTATGACGCCCACTCTTCAAAACGGGCAGAAGCTGGTGGTTACCGATTTGTTTTATACTCCCTCCTATAACGATATCGTTATAATCCAAGCGGCTAAGTTAGACGGAGGAAAGCCAATAGTAAAACGTATAATCGGACTTCCCGGCGACACCGTGATGATAGATTTTGAAGCGGGTCTGGTTTACCGCAACGGAGAACAGCTCCCTGTGGAGACAAAGGAAGGGTATCTGTTTGAGGACGGTCATAAAATCAATTCCTATACCAACAGAAATATAGAAATGCTTTCAAAAACCGAGTATACCGTTCCCGAGAACTGCTACTTTGTGCTCGGAGATAACAGAAACGGTTCTAAGGACAGCAGAGCCTTCAGTTCCATCGGTTTTGTAGACGGAAACTATATTGCGGGCAGAGCGATTTTTTCGCTGTTTCCGTTCAGCACCTTCGGTACTGTATAAATATGGTTTTCACTGCTGAGGTTTTAAATATATGGCTGCTTGAAGGGGCTGCTTAATGAAAGATTACAGACAAAGACCCCGCCGCAGAGCAAAAAAGGCAAATAGAAGCAGGGCTGCATTAAGCGGTTCGGGCAGATCGGATACAGCCCGGACAAGCATAGCATCTCTTAACAGGGAGTATGGATCGGGCAGCGCATCGGTGAGGAATAAAAGAAACAGGCCTGCTGCGGTAAGGATAAATATCCCTAAGGAAAAGAGCCGGAAAAGAACCGTAAAGGATACTGCCGAAAAAGACTTGGATTTTTATTCATTCGTTCAGATCCTTGTACAGTCCGTTACGGCGGCTTTTCTGCTGCTGACGTTTTTCTTTAATATCAGCGTTGTTGTGGGAAGCTCTATGAATCCCACTCTTGAAAACGGGGACAGGATTTTGGTTACTCACTGCGACTATAATTTGCAGTACGGGGATATAATTGCGGTATGGGCGTCCAACCTCCGAAACAGTGATACGGGAGAAATGGGCGAGATGATAGTTAAGCGTGTGATAGGTCTGCCCGGAGATGTAATAAGCATAGACGATAACGGCAAGGTCTACCGCAACGGTGAAGCCTTGCAGGAGGATTATATAAATCATTTTGATTATTATACCAACAAAGGCAACGCAAGCTTTCCATTGACGGTGGACGAAAACTGCGTTTTTGTTTTGGGGGATAACCGTAATCACTCTACCGACAGCCGTTTTGTTTATGACGAGGACTCGGATATGTATGTGGGCTGTATAGACCAAAGGTATATTATGGGGAAAGCCGTTTTCTGCTTTTATCCCTTTGAAAGAATGGGAGCTTTGGAATGAGTTACGAGGGGAATATTCAGTGGTTTCCCGGTCATATGACCAAAACCCGCCGAATGATAGAGGCGGAAATAAAAACGGTTGACGCCGTGGTTGAAATTGTGGACAGCCGCATTCCCGAATCAAGCAGAAATCCCGTAATCAACGATCTTGTGGGAAGCAAGCCCCGTATAATTCTTTTGAATAAGTGCGATTATGCGGACGATAGGGTCACCGCTCTCTGGAAAAAGTACTATACGGAGCAGGGTTATTCCGTTTTGTGCTGCGATTGCAGAAGCGGCAAGGGTATAAAAAGCTTTGTGCCGACGCTTAAAAATATCTTGAGCGATGTTCTGCAAAAGCGCAGGGAAAAGGGAATGATCGGCAGAGCGTTAAGAGTAATGGTTTTGGGTATTCCCAATGTGGGAAAATCCTCCTTTATAAACAGAATGGCAAATTCAAAAAAGACGGCGGTAGGCGACCGGCCCGGCGTAACGAGAGGCAAGCAATGGGTGACTATCGACAAAGAGGTTGAGCTTTTGGATATGCCCGGCATACTTTGGCCTAAATTTGAAGATCAGGCGGCTGCAGAAAAGCTTGCTTTTATAGGTGCCATCAAGGACGATGTAATGGATGCGGAGAGCCTGGCGGACAGCCTCGGAGAATATTTAAAGGAAAATTACCCCGAAAGACTTGCCGAACGGTTTAAGCTGAAGAGCCTCGACGGCAGAATATGCGAGCTTATAGCAAGGGCAAGGGGAATGATGATAAGCGGGGGAGAGCCTGATACCGAAAGAGCCGCCGCCGCATTATTGGACGAGTACAGGAGCGGAAAAATTGGAAAAATCTCTCTTGAAGCACCGACAGTGTGAACAAAGATTCGAGTTCGACAGGGAAAAACGTCAAAAGGGGAAAATTATTTGCGGAATTGACGAGGCAGGCAGAGGTCCTTGGATAGGCAGAGTGTATGCCGCCTCCGTAGTTTTTGACGATAAGACATTTATAGAGGGCATAGACGACAGCAAAAAGCTTTCCGAAGCAAAAAGGGAGGAGCTTTTTGAGGAAATTAAAAAAAGGGCTGTATCTTACGGTATCGGATATGCCGAGGTTGAGGAAATAGAGCGGCTTAATATTTTGGAGGCGACCTTTCTGGCAATGGAAAGAGCGGTAAAGGGCTTGTCTGTTGTGCCCGATCTGGTACTGGTGGACGGAAACCGCGAGCCAAAGCTTTCCCTCAGGGTTGAAACCGTTGTTAAAGGCGACAGCGCAAGTGCGTCTATTGCGGCAGCCAGTATTTTGGCAAAGGTGAGTCGTGACAGGTATATGAGGGAAATCGACAAAAAGTATCCCGAATTTAGCTTTGCATCCAACAAAGGATACGGCACAAAGGCACATATAGACGCTTTAATAAATTACGGGGTCACTCCCGATCACAGGAGATCCTTTTTAAAGAAATCCGAGGTTAAATACGGAGCGTTCAAGGAATATAAGGAAAAGGCAAAATGAGCGGAAGCAGTGTCAGCGCATCGAGAGGCAGGGCGGGAGAGGACGCCGTTTGTGAATACCTGAAAAAACAGGGCAGTAAAATAATAAAGAGAAATTACCGAATTAAGGGCGGAGAGATAGATATAATTTCCGAAAAGGACAGCTGCATCGCCTTTACCGAGGTCAAGACGAGAAAGTTCGGTACATACATAAAGGGAAGCGAAGCGGTTACCAAAGCGAAAATGCGCAGAATTATCAATGCCTCCGAGCGGTTTATTATTGATAATCCCATATATAAAAACCGTAAAAGACGGTTTGACGCAGCCTTTGTCACCGTTACCACCGATACTATCCCTCAGATTCTCGAATTGGATTATTATAAAGGGTATTTTACTTTAGCGGATTTATGCTGAAACGCTTTTTCGAAGCAGCAGGGAGTTTTGCGGTGCAAACGGCAGAATAATCGTTTTCGAAAAATCCGCCCGCAAATCCCCATACTGATTTTCGATTTTCAATGAGGGGCAGTGCCCCGAATTTATGAAAAATCCGGGGGTTAAGCCTTTCAGGGTTTCAGTGGGGGAATGGGTCCCCCACTGAAAGACTGAATGGAACCCGCCGCCTAA
>DNUB01000113.1:8750-16167 GCA_003508605.1 Oscillospiraceae bacterium
GACATCGGATTTTGATTATACAAACATGTTTTCGATTAAATAAAATATTTTTTACCGAAAGGACAAAAAATGAAATACAAAAGCACACGAAACGAAAAAATCAGGGTCGCCGGCGCACAGGCTATCGTACAGGGACTTTCCGCAGAGGGAGGACTTTTTGTTCCCGAAAAGCTGCCCTCCGTCAGCGAAAGCGATATACTGTCGCTTTGTCAAAAAAGCTATGCGGAAAGAGCCTTTGAAATTTTTAAGCTGTTTTTGACGGATTTCGGCGACGAGGAAATCCGCAATTGCGTTACCAAGGCTTACGGCGATAACTTCGATACCGAAAATATTGCGGAAATATCCCATCTTTTGACGGGTACTTATATATTGGAGCTGTGGCACGGTCCCACCTGTGCCTTTAAGGATATGGCACTTCAGATTCTTCCTCACCTTTTGACCGTATCCGCAAAAAAGACGGTGCCCGACAAGAAAATCGCCATACTTGTGGCTACGTCGGGCGATACGGGAAAAGCCGCACTGGAGGGCTTTAAAGATGTTGAGGGTACAACCATAAGCGTTTTTTATCCCGAGGACGGAGTTTCCGATATGCAGAAGCGGCAGATGGCTACCCAAGAGGGCGGCAACGTTTTTGTCTGTGCCGTAAAGGGTAATTTTGACGACTGCCAAAACGGAGTAAAGGCTATTTTTACCGATAAGGGCATAGCCGAGGAGCTTAACAAAAAAGGAATCATTCTTTCCAGCGCAAACTCCATAAATTGGGGAAGGCTTTGTCCTCAGATAGTTTATTATATTTCCGCTTATGCCGAGCTTATTAAAAACGAAGAAATAAAGTGCGGAGAAAAGATAAACATCGTAGTTCCCACAGGCAATTTCGGAAATATACTTGCCGCTTATTACGCAAAGGAAATGGGACTTCCGGTAAACAAGCTGATTTGCGCATCAAACTCCAATAATGTTCTGACCGATTTTATCAAAACGGGAATTTATGATCGAAACAGAGAATTTTACACCACAATTTCTCCTTCTATGGATATCCTTATTTCAAGTAATTTAGAAAGGCTTTTGTATCATCTTTCGGGAGAAAAAACCGAGGAGATAAACAAGTGGTTCGGTTTGCTTAAGGAACAGGGAAAATACGAGGTTTCACAGGACGTTAAATCAAGACTTTCACAGCTGTTTTATGCAGGCTGCTGCAATGACAGCGAGACCAAGGCGGCTATAAAAGAGTGCTTTGAAAGCTATTCCTATCTTATGGATACCCATACTGCCGTGGCTTACAAGGTTTACGGCGATTATAAAAGGGAAACGGGCGACAATACCAAGACGGTAATAGCGTCTACCGCCAACCCTTATAAGTTCGGCGCAGCGGTTTACAGCGCAGTTGGCGGCAGCAGTGAGGGTATCGACGAGTTTGCGGTTATAGAAAGGCTGGAGAAAAAAACGGGAACCTCCATTCCTTTGCCGTTGGCTTCCACTAAGAATAAGGAAGTAAGGTTTAAGGGCGTTATCGAAAGAGAAAAAATGCCCGAGGCGGTTGTTGATTTTTTGAATGAACAAAAGTAGGGTGATTATTTGAGCTTATATGTTTTAGGTGATTTGCACCTGTCCCTCGGTACGGATAAGCCAATGGACATATTTAAGGGCTGGGACAATTACGTCGAAAGAATTACCGAAAACTGGAACGGCAGGGTAAACGACAGCGATACCGTGGTGGTTAACGGCGATATTTCCTGGGCAATGTCCCTTGAAAATACCAGGAAGGATTTTGAATATATCAACGGCAGATTAAAGGGCAATAAGATTTTTATTAAGGGCAATCACGATTATTGGTGGACCACCAAGTCGAAAATGGATAAATTTCTGCTGGACAACGGTTTTGATACGATAAAGATCCTTAACAACAACGCATATCTTATCGATGGGATTTCGGTCTGCGGAACAAGAGGCTGGATAAACGACGACGGACAGCCCTTTGACGAAAAGATCCTCAACAGAGAGGCGGGGCGAATGGAAGCAACCCTTGCCGAGGGGAAAAGGTTAGGCGGGGAGCTTACGGTATTTATTCATTATCCGCCTATCTTCGGGGGAGAAAAAAATTACTACATTCTCGATATACTTAAAAAATACCGGGTCAGGCACTGTTATTACGGTCACGTTCACGGTCCTGCACGGAAAAATGCCTTTACGGGCGAGTATGAGGGAACAGAGTTTCATATCGCTTCCTGCGACAGTGTGGATTTTACACCTGTATTAGTAAAAAAGTAAAAAAAATTAAAATATTTAAAAAAGTAGTGGAAATATTTACAAAGTTATGCTATACTATAAAATGACTGTAAAAATGGAGGTTTTTTTAAATGGAAATTATTTCTAACAACAAAACGGAAGTAAACACCTCGGAGGTAATATTCAAAAGCACTGCGGAAGAATTTGAAGCCGCATTGCAGGTGGCCTACCTTAAAAAGAGAAAGAACATAACCGTTCCCGGTTTCAGAAAGGGAAAAGCTACCAGAAAAATGGTAGAAAATCATTACGGCGAACAGATCTTCTTTGATGATGCAGTAAGCGGACTGTACAGAGAACATATCGAAGAGGTTATCAAGGAGGCGGGACTCGACGTTGTGGATATGCCCAGCATCGAGGTAACCGACGTAAGCAAGGAAGAGGGCGTTACCTATAAAGCAGTGGTAACCACCAAGCCCGAAGTAAATATTTCCGATTACAAAGGAATAAAGGTAACAAAAATTGTCAAGAATGTAACTGACGAGGATGTAGACAATGAGTTAAAGACCCGTCAAAACAGAAATGCAAGAATTATTGACGTTACCGACCGTGCAGCCGAAAAGGGCGATACAGTTATTTTTGACTTTGAGGGCTTTGTTGACGGCGTTGCTTTTGAGGGCGGAAAGGCTGAGAAATTCAGTCTTGAGCTTGGCAGCGGTCAGTTTATTCCCGGCTTTGAGGATCAGGTTATCGGTCATAACATTGATGAAGGCTTTGACGTTAATGTAACATTCCCTGCCGATTACACCGCAGAGGAATTAAGATCCAAGGAAGCGGTATTCAAGTGCTATATCCATGAGATTAAGGGTAAGGAGCTTGCGCCCCTCGACGACGAGTTTGCAAAGGACGTCAGCGAGTTTGATACTCTTGACGAGTTAAAGGCGGATATCAAAACAAAGCTTTCCGAGCAGGCTGAAAAGCAGGCTGATATGCAGGTTGATACCGATATCAACAATACCCTTATTGAAAAATTGGAGGGTGAAATTCCCGACGCCATGTATCAGCACAGAATTACGGAAATGGTTCGCGACTGGGAATACAGAAACAGATATCAGGGCGTTACCGTTCAGGATTATCTTAAGTATACAGGCGCAACTATGGAGCAGTTCAGAGAAAACTTTAAGGAGCCGGCCGTTAAGCAGGTTAAGCTCAGACTTGCTCTTGAAAAAATAGTGCAGCTTGAAAATATTGAATCCACCGATGAAGAGCTTGAAAAACACTATGCCGATCTTGCGGAAGAGCATAAGATGGAGGTTGAAAAGGTTAAGCAGATCATTCCCGCCGAGAGCCTTGCCGAGGATATCAAGGTAGAAAAGGCATTTGATCTGGTTAAGAACAGCGCAGAAATCGCATCATAAGTTTACTGAACATTTTTTTGAGCAGAAGGAGAGTAGACAGCTTTGAGAGAGTATATGAGTTTAGTGCCCACCGTTATTGAGCAGACAGGCAGAGGCGAGCGTGCTTACGATATTTATTCAAGACTTTTGAACGACCGAATAGTAATGCTTCATGAGGAGGTAAACGCCACTACTGCAAGTCTCGTTGTAGCTCAGCTTTTGTTCCTTGAGGGACAGGACGCAGACAAGGATATTCAGCTTTATATCAACAGCCCCGGAGGCTCAATTACAGACGGTATGGCTATTTATGATACCATGCAGTATATAAAGTGCGACGTATCCACCATCTGTATGGGTATGGCGGCGTCTATGGGCGCATTTCTTTTGGCGGCAGGCGCAAAGGGCAAAAGAATATGTCTGCCCAATGCGGAGGTAATGATTCATCAGCCTTCGGGCGGCACAGGCAGGGCGCAGGCTTCGGACATCGATATCGTGGCAAAGCATATTATTCATGTTAAGGAAAAGATGAACCATATGCTTGCCGATATGACGGGTCAGCCTTATGAAAAGATTGTTGCCGATACCGACAGAGATAACTATATGACGGCACAGGAAGCTCTTGAATACGGTATAGTCGATAAAATTTTTGATAAACGGTAATAAGTGTAATAACCGCACATCGCTGCATAATGCGAGGTGCGGTATTGCCGATATTTGAGGTATTTATGTTAAAGTGTAATTTTTGCGGAAAAACAGAGGATTATGTTTCCAAAATGCTTGTGGGGAAAAACGGCGTTATCTGTAACGAGTGCGTTATTGCTTCCTATAATATGCTTTTGGAGGAAGGGGAAATACCTTATTACGACCAGCACGGAAACGGGAAAAAGGGAAAGAATAACGGTGCGCTTAAAAAGGATAAGCTTTTAAAGCCCGCAAAAATCAAGGAGATACTTGACGAATATATAATAGGTCAGGACGAGGCGAAAAAGGTTTTGTCCGTTGCGGTATATAATCATTATAAAAGGGTTTTGTCTGCAGAAGACGAGGAAAAGGACATTGAGCTGCAAAAGAGCAATGTTCTGCTGTTAGGCTCTACAGGCGTAGGCAAAACATTGTTGGCGCAGACTTTGGCAAAGATACTGAACGTTCCCTTTGCCATTGCGGACGCTACCACACTTACTCAGGCAGGGTATGTGGGCGAGGATGTGGAGAATGTACTGTTAAGGCTTATACAGGCGGCGGATTTTGATATAGAAGCTGCCGAAAAGGGAATTATTTATATAGATGAGATAGATAAGATATCCCGCCGTTCGGAAAACACCTCCATTACAAGAGATGTAAGCGGCGAAGGCGTGCAGCAGGCACTGCTTAAGATTGTCGAGGGCACGGTTTCCAATGTTCCTCCTCAGGGCGGCAGAAAGCATCCCAATCAGGAGTTTATTCAGATAAACACAAAAAACATTCTCTTTATTTGCGGCGGTGCATTTGACGGTATTGAAAAGAATATTATTTCACGTATTCATTCCTCTGCTCTGGGCTTTGGCGCAGATGTGAGAAGCCAAAAGGAGCGCAGTATAACGGAGGCTTTTCACGAAGCGGCTCCGGAGGATTTGGTAAAATACGGAATTATTCCCGAGCTGGTGGGCAGACTTCCTATTATTACGGTTCTTGACGAGTTAGACGAAAATGCGCTGGTAAAAATCCTTACCGAGCCTAAAAACGCATTAGTAAAGCAGTACACTTATCTTTTCGGATTAGACGGTATCGAGCTTGAAATTCAGCCTGAGGCATTAAAGGAAATTGCTAAGAAGGCCGTGGAAAGAAAAACGGGAGCAAGAGGACTTCGTGCCATTGCAGAGGAAATTCTTTCCGAAACTATGTTTGACGCACCCTCCGACGAGTCGCTTACAAAGGTTATTGTGACTGCCGATAATGTGAAAAACGGAACGCAGCCCGAAAGGGTTTACGACGGCAAAAAACAAGGGATAACCGCCAAGAAAACCGCTAAAAAAAGCGCAGGCTGATTACAAAGCGGGTTTGTAAATCGGAGTGTTTTCTTATTATATGTTTTATATGTCCTGCTAAGTTGCTGCAGAGCGAAAATATTTATTGTAAAAGGCATTTTGAGAAATCAAGACGCCTTTTTTACTGTTGAAAAACAACTGATTGTCATCTTGACATTTACGGTTTTTTCTGCTATATTTATTTCAATAACGTTATATACCTATATTATTTAAGCTAATAACTTAAAAATTGAATAAGGCTTTAGGAGGAAGAAAATGAAGCTTAAAAAAATCACAGCTATAATGCTTTCAGCCGCTCTTACTTTTACTGCTGCGGCATGCAGCACAAACGAAAATACCGATCCTGCGGGTACGAGTAACTCCACAGGGCAGGGTACTGTGGAAAACACGCAGGGCAGCAGTGAGAATACGGGGGCGTCAACTGATCCTCAGCCCGAGGGAACGCTTGCTCTTGTTCCCGAGGAAGCCCCGCCCTCAAGCGTTTCCGATTTGAACGACTACAGCTATGCAGATTCCGTTGCCGATTCAAAATATGTTATTGCCGACGGCATAACCGACAGAATGGTCGCACTGTCCGAGCTTAATTTCGGCAACACGGTTCGTCTGTCTAATGTTATGAAGAAAGCCGAATCGGGAGATTCTATCACCGTATCCTTTATCGGAGGCTCTATTACACAGGGCTCAACCGCCGCAACGGAAAGCGACTGCTATGCGAGTCTTGTTAAGGATTGGTTTGTAAAGACTTATCCCAATTCCGACGTTAAGTTCAACAAGGCGGGAATCGGTGCCACAGGCTCTTATATCGGCGTACACAGAGTTGAGCGGGACGTTCTGGTGAATAAGCCCGATGTGGTTTTTGTGGAATTTTCCGTAAATGACACCACCGAAAATACAAGACGTGACGTGGACAGCTATGACAGCCTGCTCAGAAAGATCTGGAACAGCGAGTCAAAGCCTGCAATAGTTTGTATCGGTATGACCCAGGATTCGGGTATTTCGGTTCAGAATTACCACTACGACATTGCCAAAAGCTATGATCTGCCTTTTATATCATACAGAAACGCTATCCTTGACGTGATTAAAAAGGGTCATATCAAGTGGACCGATATTTCCGACGACAATATTCACCCCAATACCGTTGGACACAGCGTATTGGCTGAAATAATCACACATTACCTTGATAAGGTAAACGGTGAAAAGGACAGTGCCGGCGGCGACGAAAGCGATTTCTCTAAGGCATATACAAGCGACAAGTACGTAAACGCCGTTACACTGACGCCCTCCGAGATCGAAGGCACAGACGAAACGGGAACATTTGAAGCCAACACTGATAATGTTTGGAGCAATATGAAGGGCTATTGGGGCGCAAGAACAAGAGGCGGCTTTGACGGAGCTAAGCTGGTGTTTAAGGACGTTGAGGCAAAGAACATAGGCTTGCTTTACGGCAGACTTACAGGAAGCGGCACAATTCTTGATATTTATATAGACGGTGTTTTGGCAAAATCAATTGACACCCGCTTCCCCGGCGGCTGGGGCGACTATGCGGAGGCAGCTTCGGTGGCGTCCTTTGAGAAAACCGAAAAACACACTATCGAAATCGTTCCTCAGGAAATAGAAGACGCAAAAAGGATTTATATCAGCGGATTGCTTATCAGCTGATTGGTTTTTATCCTGAAATAATTTCAATGAGGGGCAGTGCCCCGAATTTATGAAAATCCGGGGCGTAAGCCCCTCAGGGTTTCAGCGGGGAACCCGATCCCCCACTGAAAGACT
>DNUB01000045.1:0-870 GCA_003508605.1 Oscillospiraceae bacterium
TTTTTAAAAAATTATTCGTATTGGCAAACGCTTGCCCAGCGTGTAAGAAATTCTCTTTCCTCGGGCTTGTTTTTTGCCATCTGAGAAGCTGCAACGATAGGCATCCACTGCTGAACGTACTGCTTTGGCGTATCGCTCATTTCACAGAACTTATTAAGATAATCCTCCGCAAGATCCTCTCTGCCCTTCAAATTGAACTGCAAATAGGTTCTTGCAACGTCTGCGCTGGCATTGCCCTGTGTAGCGTGAGCCCAGTCAAGAATATAGGGCGTTCCGTCGCTTTTAAGAATAATATTCGTGGGAATATAATCTCCATGGCAGAGCTTAACGTGCTTGGGCATACCGTCAAGCCTTTCGGAAAGCTCGTATCTTGTGGTAGCGTCAAGTCCGCTTAAGGAAATCTTTCTTCTCATTTTATCCTTAAGCTTGGTAAGCAGAGCGCATCTCTGATTATGGATCTTAAGCTGAATTTCCACAAAAAGCTTCATATATTCGTCAGCCATATCGGGATTTTCATCGGCAGCCTTTGCAAGCGTCTTGCCCTCGATAAAATCAGTGACTATGCACCACTTGCCTTCAACGATGCCCACCTCTTGGATTTTGGGAACGTTAAGTCCCGTTTCCTCGACTCTTGCAAGGTTAAGTGCCTCGTTAAGAATATCTGCCTTGGAGTAGGTTTCGTTAAACAGCTTGATGACCTTGTCGCCGTCCCGGTAAATCGTCTTGTCTTTTCTTACTGCAATAACATTGTCTAATTTCATATCTGCTTTCCTCCATTACTTTCCGTAGTATGCTTTAAGATACATTTCCTTGATTTCCGACATAAGGGGATAACGAGGGTTAGCACCTGTACACTGGTCGTCAAATGCC
>DNUB01000045.1:1147-2326 GCA_003508605.1 Oscillospiraceae bacterium
CCTGTACACTGGTCGTCAAATGCCTGTTCGGTCATAGCGTCAAGGTTATCCAGGAACACCTTTTCGTCCACGCCGTATTCGGCAATGGTTCTCTTGATACCGATTTTTTCCTTGAGCTTTGCAATTTCCTTAATAAGGTTTTCAACCTTTTCGTCCTCATTCTTTCCGCCAAAGCCCATGGCGTCGGCATAAGCGGCATACTTAGCCTTGGTATTGGGGTAGGCGTACTGGGAGAAGGTACCCATTTTAACGGGAACTTCCGCACTGTTGAAGCGTATAACCTCTTCTATCATAAGAGCATTGGCGATACCGTGAGGAATGTGGTGGAACGCTCCCAGCTTATGAGCCATAGAGTGGCACACGCCGAGGAAAGCGTTGGCGAAAGCCATACCTGCAAGCGTAGAGGCGTGAGCCTGCTCCTCTCTCGCCTTAGGATCGTTTGCTCCGTTTTCGTAGCAAGAGGGCAGATACTTGAATATAAGCTTGCCCGCTTCAACGGCAAGACCGTCGGTAAACGGAGTAGCAAGCATTGCAACATATGCTTCGAGAGCATGGGTCAGCGAGTCGATACCTGAAGCCGAGGTGAGTCCCTTGGGTGCGTTCATCATCATATCCGCATCGATAATTGCCATATTGGGGAGCAGCTCATAATCTGCCAAAGGATACTTAATGCCCGATTTTTCATCGGTAATAACAGCAAAGGGAGTAACCTCCGAGCCGGTACCCGCAGAGGTGGGAACTGCTACAAAGTAAGCCTTTTCGCCCATTTTGGGGAATGTATAGATACGCTTTCTGATATCGACAAAGCGCATTGCCATATCCATAAAATCGGCTTCGGGGTGCTCGTACATTACCCACATAATCTTAGCGGCGTCCATTGCCGAGCCGCCGCCCACTGCGATAATCACATCGGGCTGGAAGGAGTTGGCAACCTTCGTTCCCGCAATTGCGCATTCAAGGGTAGGATCGGGGGCAACGTCGGAGAATGTGGCATATGCAATTCCCATTTCGTCCAATTTATCCGTAATGGGCTTGGTGTAGCCGTTGTTGAACAGGAAGGAGTCGGTAACCACAAAGGCCTTCTTTTTGCCCATTACGCTTCCCAGCTCGTCAAGGGCAACAGGCAGACAGCCCTTCTTAAAGTATACCTTTTCGGGTGCTCTGAACCAAAGCATATTT
>DNUB01000045.1:2463-3415 GCA_003508605.1 Oscillospiraceae bacterium
GATACCCATTTCGTCGAGCTTATCTGTAATCGGCTTTGTGTAGCCGTTCTTGTAAAGGAAAGAGTCTGTTACGATGAAGGCTCTCTTCTTGCCCATAACGTCCTTAAGTTCCTGAAGAGCTACAGGCATACAGCCCTTCTTCATATATACCTTTTCAGGTGCTCTGAACCAAAGCATATTTTCTCTCCTCTCAGCTACTGTTTTAATATTAAGCAGGTGCTTAACCCCTACGTTTTCGGATACCGAGTTGCCGCCCCAGGAGCCGCAGCCCAAGTGTAAGCGAGGGAGCAAGCTTAAAGTTGTACAAATCGCCGATACCGCCCTGTGAGGAGGGAGTGTTGACAAGAATACGGCAGGTCTTCATACGTGAAGCAAATTCGTCAATCTTTGCTCTTTCGTTTACAGCGTCAACGTAGAGTGAAGATGTGTGACCGTAGCCGCCGTCAGCAACGAGCTGTTCAGCCTTTGCAACAGCGTCCTCAAAGCTTTCAGCCTTGTACATTGCAAGTACGGGAGAGAGCTTTTCGTGTGCAAATTCCTCGCTGATGTCTACAGACTCAACCTCACCGATAAGAATCTTTGTTTCTTCGGGAACTGTTACGCCTGCAAGAGCAGCGATTGTAACGGGCTTCTGACCAACGATTTTAGCGTTGAGAGCACCGTTGATGATGATAGTCTTTCTTACCTTTTCTGTTTCTTCGTCGTTAAGGAAGTAGCAGCCACGTGCCTTAAACTCCTTTTTAACCTTATTGTAAATCTTCTTTTCAACGATAACTGACTGCTCTGAAGCACAAATCATACCGTTATCAAATGTTTTGGAGTGTATAATCGAGTTGACTGCAACCAAAATGTCGGCAGTTTCGTCAATAATAGCGGGAGTGTTGCCTGCGCCAACGCCCAAAGCGGGCTTTCCCGAGGAATAAGCGGACTTAACCATTCCGGGACCGCCTGT
>DNUB01000045.1:3719-4155 GCA_003508605.1 Oscillospiraceae bacterium
CTTAACCATTCCGGGACCGCCTGTGGCAAGGATAATGTCGGCTTCCTTCATAATAGTGTTGGTAAGCTCAAGGGAGGGAACGTCAATCCAGCCGATAATACCCTCCGGAGCACCTGCCTTTACGGCAGCCTCCAGAACCACCTTGGCTGCGGCAATGGTGCAGCCCTTAGCACGGGGGTGAGGGCTGATAATAATGCCGTTTCGTGTCTTAAGAGAAATAAGAGTCTTGAAAATAGCTGTCGAGGTAGGGTTGGTTGTGGGAATAACTGCAGCGACAAGACCGATAGGCTCTGCGACCTTCTTGATGCCTTGGCTGTCGTCCTTTTCCACAACGCCAACTGTTTTGGTGTTTTTATAGGCGTTGTAAATATACTCTGCTGCATAATGGTTTTTAATAACCTTGTCCTCAACTATGCCCATGCCTGTTTCTTCAACA
>DNUB01000045.1:4458-4794 GCA_003508605.1 Oscillospiraceae bacterium
CATGCCTGTTTCTTCAACAGCCATCTTAGCAAGAGGTATCCTTTGTGTGTTGGCTGCTGTTGCGGCTGCCTTAAAAATTGCGTCCACCTGCTCCTGTGAATAGGCGGCGAATTTCTCCTGAGCAGCTCTGACCTGCGCAATTTTTGCTTCAAGGGCTTCAACGCTGTCAACAATAGCCGGTGCTGCGGTTTGTTTTCTCATTGTGTTACTCTCCGTTCCTTCTTATTTTTTACTTGTTTTTTGCCTTTATCATTCAGTCAAAAAAGCTTTTACGCATTGGTTTTAGAAAAGTGAAAATATGGTGTAAATTTACATAAAAGCTTATATTTCGACTGT
>DNUB01000050.1 GCA_003508605.1 Oscillospiraceae bacterium
GGGGCGTTGCCCCTCATTGAATCAGCCAATAAAGCATTTTTCGCACCCCAAAAAATATGTTTTCAGCAAATCAAAAAGCGACAGCCAATTTATTTGACGCCGCTTTTTATATTTTATCGGATATTCACTTCGTCCAAAGTGATAACCTTATCGCTGTTATAAAAGTCCTTCAGATTACGCACATCATTTCCGATAATATGGTCGGTGTGCCAAACCATAAACCAAGACCATAATGTACCTCTGTCCACAAAATTCCCGACAGGCGGAAGATTGCCGCATTCGTGATACGCAAGGGGCTTTGGAGCGTCCGTCAGCTCCTCAAGCTTTAAGAAGCCTCTGGCATTGACGTCGTTATCATAGCTGTCGGAACCTATAATGTCACAATATTCATCTCCCGGATACCAGCCGTCCTTTACGCTTCCCGAATAACCCAATATCCATATCAGATTGGTCAGGTTATATTCGTTCGTGAATTTCTCGTACATTAAGATCCAAAGCTTTTTAAAGTTTTCGGCACCGCCTTTTCCCCACCAGAACCATTCGCCGTCAAACTCGTGAAAGGGTCTCCAAATTACCGGTACTCCTGCGTCTCTCAGCTCCGCAAGTGCCTTAGCCGCTTTGTCCCAGTTTGCGGTCATTTTGTTGTATTCGTCCGTGCCTTCGGTAAGCAGCTTGTCGAAATCGGGATTGTCGTTTAAGGACTCCTGATATCCTTTTCCTTCAACTCCCGTATGCCAGCAGATAGTGACAATGCCGCCCTTTTCATGCCATTCCTTTGAACGCTGCACCACTCCGTCAAAATCGTCATTCATAAAATCCAAGCCTCTCATAGCGGGAAGCCTTCCTGTTTTTTCCTTTATATAATCCATTTCGTAGTCGGGAGAGCCCTTCCAGGTAGACTCCTGCTGACAGGAGATCATAACGTTTCCGTAGCATTCGCAAAGATAATTATAAAGCTTTACGGTATTTTCGTCTGCGTTGGGATTGTTAAGCTTATAGTTTTCCAGCTTAGCTTCAAAATTGACCTGCTCCTGCGGTGCCCGGGTATCGTCGGGAACGCCGCTGTCGGTTTGTGCCGAGCCCGAGCCTGTATTAACCGCAGTGGTGCTTGCGCCTGTCTGTACGGAATTGTTTTCGTGTTTTGCGCAGCCGGTCAAAAGCTGGGCACAGATAAGCAGTGCCGTTGATAATGATAATATTTTGTTGTTTATTTTCATAGTACGTCTCCTTATATTATCAAAATCAGGAACGATTTACTTAAAGCAAAGTACAAATTCGGTTTACTCTGCATATAATTATAATAAATCAAATAAAATAAAACAATATAACTGTTTAATATGCCACAATTTTCATATTGACCTGTCCGTCCTCGTTTATTTCCAAAACACCGTAGGAGGGAGCGTTTTTTCCTCTTGGAGAACCAAGGCTTCCGGGATTCATAACGTATATTCCGTCAATTTTTTCCGCTCTGTACACATGAGTATGACCGTAAAGCAAGATGTTGCAGTCAGCCGTCTTTGCTTCCTCGACAATTATGTCGAGTCCGCTCGTAACGTCCTGCTCGTGTCCGTGAGCGCAAAAAATACGGCACTTGCCCAATTTTAAAAGCTGTTTTGAAGAAGCTGTGCAAAAATCACATTCGCCTTTAACAAAGACAAAGGCTTTGTCGGGATGAAGCTTTGCCACATCGGCAAACTCGTTCACTCCGTCGCCTAAATGAATATAATAGTCGGCGGGATTTTTTTCAACAACCTCATTGTATATCTCAAAATCCTTATGGGTATCAGCAACAACAATAATTTTCATAGTTTCCCTCATATATAAATTAAACTTATTGTGAATTAAAAATTTTGCTGCACTAAAGCAAAGCTTTCTGCGTTATTGTCTAAGGTGTATTATATCAAAACAGCAAAAAAATGTCAATTCCATTGTAATATCAACGAATAAAATTAACCAACAAAACATAAAGTTAAAGGAGGCATATATATGAATGCTAATGTAGAGAAAATGATCGGGCTGGTGAGCCAAAAATTAGGCATTCCCGAAGAAAAGCTTAAAGCGTCACTGGAAAAAGGAAGCATCGACGATATGCTGTCGGATATGAGGGGCGAGGACGCCGCAAAGCTTAAAGCGGTTATGAACAGCGCCGATTCAAAGGAAAAACTGCTTAATTCTCCCGAAGCTATGCAAATAATGAAAAAAATGGGACAAAAGTAATACCGTTAGGAGGGATAAAATGTCGCAGGAGGATTTAATGGCAAAGCTGTTTGAACAGCTGCTGGAGGCAGAGGGAAACAGGAGCAGGGATACGGAAGCCTCGGATAATCCTCAAAGCGACAGTTCAAATGACTTTTTCGGCAATATAGATTTGGAAGCGATAATGAAGCTTGGCGAAATGCTGCAAAGCCTTAACACATCGGACAAAAACACTCAGCTTTTATTGGCGTTAAAGCCTCATCTAAGACCCGAAAACAGACAAAAGGTGGATAATGCCTTAAGGCTTCTGAAAATAATGAATATTCTTCCGCTTTTAAAGGAAAGCGGTATATTGAACGGATTATTTTAAAAACAAGTTCTAACAGGGAGGAATTTTTATGGAATGGACAAAAAGCGATATAAGCGGCTCCGAGTTGGAAAGACGGCAGCAGGCTTATATAAAGGAGGCGTTGGAAATGGCAAAGCGGTCTGTTTCCTTGCAGACAGACATTGCCGCCGAAAAAGCTGCGGCGGAAAAGGCAGCCGCCGAGAAAG
>DNUB01000136.1:0-3626 GCA_003508605.1 Oscillospiraceae bacterium
TGCCCCTCATCGAATCAAAATCAAAACCACCACTTCGGTGGTGGTTTTGATTTTGGCGGATTGCCGTCAAAAACGGCGTCAGCTTGTCAATAAACAAACAGTTTTCAGGGCTTTTCAACAACCCTTTGTCGGTTATTGAATTTTAAGCCTCTTCCTGATTGCTTTATCGGACAATCCTGTTATTCCCTAAACTCGGAGAAAAATTTTTTGAGAAAAAACGCATAAAATATATGTATACAGCAGAAAAGGATACAGACGTTATTCCAATAAATTGGCAGATAATGTAGAATAATAAGAGTAAAAGCCGAAAAAGAGGATGAAGTATGTATTACGATGTTGACCTTGAAATAGACTACAAAGCGATAGGCAGACGAATAAAGGCGGCAAGGGAGAAAAAGAAGCTTAGGCAGCATAATCTTGCTGCATTGGCGGAAATAGCCGCAACAAATCTCTCACATATTGAGCGGGGAACCTCAAAGGTAAGCTTGCCTACGCTCTTAAAAATCGCCAATTCTCTCGAGATTTCAATGGACGAGCTTCTGTGCGACAGTTTGACAAAATCCAAGCATATTTACGAGGCTGAAATTGCGGAGATAGTGGAAAAAAGCAGCGATAAAGAGGTCAGGGTTATGGCGGCAACCATAACCGCCATGTATAAGGAAATGCACGGAAAAATTGACGGCTGAGAAGGGGTTGACAGCTTTGATTAGGTTTGCAGTATGCGATGACGACAGCATTATGGTTGACTGCATTTCGGATAAACTGCGGGAAAACTGTTCGGATTGTGAAATAAATAAGTATGCGGACGGCGAAAGCTTGCTTGCAGACAGCTACAGGCAGCTTTTTGACGCCATTTTTTTGGATATAGATATGCCCGGAATGAACGGAATGGAGCTTGCGGAGAAAATACGGGAAGACAACAAGTATGTAAAGATAATTTTCGTGACCAACAAAGAGGAATTTGTTTATGCGGCATATAAATACAGTGTTTTCCGATTTGTAAGGAAAAGCTTTTTGGAGCAAGAGCTTTCTGAGGTTGTGGTGGATTTGTGCGATACGCTTAAATCCGAAAAAGAATATATAAGCATCGGAACGGCGTCGGGAATGATGGAAATAAAAATCTGCGACATCATGTATATCGAATCTCAGGCGCATAAATCCATAATAAATACCGTAAATGGCGTTTTTGAAGTGGGAAAGAAAATATCTGAATATGAAAGGCTTCTTGAAAACAAGGGATTTATACGGACGCATAAAGGCTACCTTGTTAATTTCATTTACATATATTCTGTTGGACATACAGATGTAAACCTGACAGATGAAATAAAGGTGCCGTTAAGCAGAAATAAGATCAAGGAAACTAAAACAAAGCTTCAAATATTGACAAGGAGCATAAAAGCATGATATGGGATACAATTGAGATATGCGCCACACTGATTGAGTGCTTTCTGATAATAAGCTTTTTGGTACGCTTTTTGGGCTTTAAGAGTGATGAACATAAATTTCTAAAGACAATCGCAGGCTTTTTGATCATAGCGGCGGACGGGCTGCTGCTGCCGATTTTGATAAACTCGGAGCTTGTGATAGGAATACTTCTGCTGGTGATTTGCTTTGTATACAGCGTAATATTTTTAAGAGGAAACATATATATAAAAATATTTGCGGTGTTTTTGGGAAACGTACTTATACTGATAATAAATTCGCTTGTTCTTACAGGGTTTTCGGCAATATGCGGTTCAAGCTTTGAGGAATTGATAGCATCACGTAATTGGATAAGATTTTCGATATTGTTGGTAACAAAGTTTTTGTATCTTTTTTGCACGCAGATGATACTGCTTTTATGCAGAAGGAAGGAATACAGCTTAAACAAAACCGAATGGACAGCAGTGGTTACAATATTTTTGACGACGCTTTCGGGAGCGATAGCTGTATTTGAGCTTATGCTCGTTCCTCAATATGCCGATGCAGCAAGCACCGTTATTTTGTCGGGATTGGTGCTGATCAATATATCGGCATATTTCTTTATGTCAAAAAACAGCAGGGCAAACCGGGAAAGAATAAAATCTGAGCTGTTGGAGCTTCAGCTGAGCGAGCAAATGGACAGAATAGAAGAAATAAATGAAATGTACGGCGAAATACTTCAGATAAGGCACGATATGAAGAAATGCGTGACCTGCGCAGCGGCGATGATAGACAGAGGAAGCGTCGGGGAGGCAAAGGAATACCTCGAAGAAACGGCTCGTGAAAAAATCGGAACGGTAAAGGAATATATAATACTTGAAAGCAAGGCAATAAGTGCGGTGATAAATTCAAAGCTGTCGCAGTGCAGGAGAGAAAATATAGAGATAACTGCGTCGGCAACGGATTATATAGATAAATTCAATGAAACCGATATAAGCATACTGTTGGCAAATTTGTTTGATAATGCAATAGAGGCGTGCAGAAAGCTTGAATGTAAAAGGTATATAAGCTTTTTGGCAGAAAAAAACAAGGGTTACCTCAGAATAATAATGAAAAACTCCGCTCCGAAAAGCGAAGAAATGAATAAAAAGCTCACAACAACCAAATCAGATAAAAAGAATCATGGGTACGGAATAAAAACGGTGAAGGAGCTGGCGGAAAAATATGAGGGAATTTATGATTTTTTCTGTGAAAACGGAGAGTTTACCGCAGATATTTGGCTGAAATTTTAAAATAATATACATCTTATGCGAGATTTCTACATCTTATGCAAAAACCATTGAAAAATTTTCTAAAATTGGTTAACATTTACTCAAAAGGGAGTGATTATTATTATCGGCTTTTTGAGTAATCGGTTAACCGATTTTTTGTTGGAAAAGGAAATAATACAAGAAGAGCAAATGCCTGTATATAAATACGGAATTGAAATAATTATTTCAAGTCTGATCGGTTTTTTATTGATTTTTACAATTGGATTGATTTTCGGAATGTTTATGAAAGCGTGTATATTTTACACAGTATTTGTTTACACAAGAAGATATTCGGGCGGTTACCATGCCGATACATACTTGAAATGCAATGCGGTATTGCTGATGATCTATATATGGGTGCTGTTCTTTTCGGAGGCGATGATTTCAGGCTACAGCATTATTATACATTTAATGATACTGATTGTGTATATGTCCTCAATATTCGGTTTCGCCCCGATTACCAATGTGAATAAACCGATGAAAAAGGATGAAATAAATACAAATCGCAAGAGGTGTATTTTTATATCTGTAGTGTGGTGCATTTTATCTTTGGTTTTATTTTTTGTGTCGGTTAAATATGCCATTGTAACAGCATTGACATTGTTTTCAATATCCATGCTGCTTATAATAGAGAAATGCAGAAAGGAGGAAAATATTTATGAAGAAGATTCAAAATAAGATTCTGTCAGTTATTGCAAAGGCTTCTAAGAGTGCTGCCGACAAGGCTTGCGGCGCAATATCATTTTGGGGCTGCTATCAGCCTAAGGAGCCTGCTATGCTGAGGGAAAAAGCAAAAAAGTGATCCTGCTGTAAAGGATTATTACATTGGGGTGTTTTATATTCCCGCACGGAGATTTGCAGACAGGGCAGTCTGTCTGCAGGTCTTGCGACATAATCATTCTGTAAAAGCTTATG
>DNUB01000136.1:3913-8325 GCA_003508605.1 Oscillospiraceae bacterium
TCTGTAAAAGCTTATGTTTTTTTGAAAATATTTGTACGCTTTGCAGAGTGTTAAGATAAACTAAACAACCGAAGCTTACTAAGGAGGAAAAATATTGAACAAAAGCTTGTACGGAAAGCGCAGGCGTTTGTTCGTCAAAGAGCTAAGGCGGTAAAAGATAATTTTTTACCGTTTTTATTTGGATATCTCACAGAAATACAATAAAGCCGAAATGAAATTTTATTGAAATGTTTATGCTGTAAAAAGCTGCAGATTCATATAAGTATAAAAGCGGAAAATAATTTTAAAGGAATCTCTAAAAACCGCAGAAAAAGCGATAGCGGACAGGGTGTACCGGATACGGGGAAGGCAGGCTGAGGCGGGCCGGACGTTCGTTGAGGCAGATTGGCTAAGTATGCGGCGTGCTTTGTTCGTTTTTTGTTCACAAGGGTTTTTAGAGCTTCCCCTTAAGGAGGTATTCATATGGCAGATTTAAAAAGCGAAAAGAACAAAGGCACAGAACAGGAAAATAAAACCCTGCCCGCAGGCGGAGCTGAAGCTTCGGCGGATATTAAACGGGAATACGAAGAAAAAAATACTTATGAAAATGCCGAAAAGAAAAGCGGTATTAAATACGAATATATAGGTGATCCCGATGAAAAAAACAAGTCTCTCGTCGATATAATGTACGACAAAATCAACGAGGTAATAGGCGGTGATAATGCAAACCAATATTTTTGCATGACCTTTCCCGCAATTATACTTGCAAAGGAATCCTACGAATACGATTTCAAAAACGGCAGGGCAAAGCCGCTGACGGTTGAAATGAAGGAATCCCGCCTGGCAAACAAGATGTTTGATCCCTGTAACATTACAGGTGCGGACAACGGCCGTTCTCTCGCACAGCAGTATTCCTCCGCACTGGATATGCTGACGCCCAAGCTTAATCAAAAGATTCAGGACGCAAAGACAAATCTGAGAGATATGCTGATGTCTCCCTATCCTTACGATTTCGGAAAGGGCGTCGAAACCGGGCTTACACTTCAGCAGGTTTTCTACCGTCTTTACGACCGGTGGGTGGAAATGAAAAAAGAATGGTCAAAAATTCAATCAGACAAAAAGGCCGAGCTGATGAAAAAATACAGTTCCGGAAGCAAGGAGGACAACGAAAAACTGCAAAATGATTATCTCGAATGGTATGAAACCGTTGCGGAAAGCTATCTTGAAGGACTGAACGAGCAGTATGGAAAGCTTCTTGCCGTATTTTCGCCTAACGATATGAAGATAATAGAAGGTGTTTTGGAAAGCGGTTCGGGCGCCGAGCTTGAAGAAGCTCGTGAAATGCTGAACAATGTGCGTAAATCCAATCCTAACGGCGGATATATTTATCCCATAACACTGTCTCCCGAAAACTGGTTTGAATTATTGGACAACTCCTTTACCGGGGTGGATCTTTTGGCTTCTCCGGAAGCACTGTCGGAAAAAATGTACCTTCTTTCAAATCAGAAGCTTAATCTCACCTCTCAGATAAACAGCTTGTCATCGGCTCTTCCGGAAAGTGACGAGCTGAAAGAGAAAATCAAAGCGGTTAAGGACGCAAAGGATAAGGTTGAACAAAGCGAAAAAGATCTTATCGACAATTACGGACAAGGCGCAAAAGCCGTTTTAAACGCTGCATTAAGCATAGCCTCCGTTATGGGCGGGGGCGGAGTTGCGGTGAGCGTGCTGGAAAGACTTGTGTCAAAAAGTGACATTAAGAACACGAACGGACTCGTGGATGCGCTTACAAAGTCGATAAATGCCACATCGGAAAGCCAGACAAAATATATCAACGCCTCACAAGATCTTGCCGAAGCACAGGAGGAGTACATAAAAGCCAAAAATCTTGTTGCGTTAAAGGAGCTGATCGAGCCGCTGAAATCCCAGCTTAAAGATATTGACCTTCAAATCAGCGAGCTGAACAACCAAATTCAGATGTCGACGGCGATAAACAACTCCGACATTAAGGACGGCGACGGAGGAGTGACACCAAATTCCGTTCCGAAGGGGTATACGCAAATAACAATAACCGCTGCGTCAAAAAGTATGGACAAGTCCTCGTCTCAAAGTGCTTCCTCTTCGACCCGTTCTTCCGGTGCAGGCTTTTTCTTCTGCGGAGCAAAATCCGAGAGCGACTCTGCACAAAGCGCATACGAAAGCTTTTCACAGGACGAAAGCTGTACCGTGCAAATCGGTATGTCCGTTGCAAAGGTGGAGATTGAGCGAGATTGGTTCAATCCGGGGGTGTTCGCCTTGTCGGGTGATATGTACAATGTATCCTCTCAAAAATTTGCTCCGGAAGAAAGCTATTCGGATTTTGATCAAAAGAGATTTTACGAAATGAACAAATGCGTTTTTCCCGCCTATCCCACAGCTTTTGTTGTAGCAAGAGACGTAACCGTTAAGCTGACGACATCGCAGGCAATATCAAGCTCCACGTCATCCGCAATGGAAGAACATGCGTCAAGCGGAGGGGGATTCCTGTTTTTCAGTGCGAGAAAATCAAGCTCAAGCTCAAGCTCGTCGTCAAGCGCACACGTTCAGTCCGTTGGAAACAGCGTCACCATAAGGTTTACAGACCCACAGGTTCTCGGTTATTATATGGAAGCCACTGCGCCTGACAAGAGCACGTATATTGACAATAAAACATCTGCGGACAGCCAAATCGGATATGTAACCATTATGGAATTTGTGGAGAAATGCAAGGCAGCTTTTGCTCAGAATATCGGGAAATTGGGATTGTGATGCGGCAGCGAATCTTAAAAACCTTGTTATGGCAAAAATGCGCTTAGCACGCCGTTTTTGGCAGTAAGCCGTCATAAACAAAAATGGACGAAGCGTTTTTCCATTTTGATTTTAAGGTTATGATTACTTTTTTGGGGGAATCTCCGATGGCTTCCCCCTAATATCCTTTTTGTTATGAAAAAAGAAAAGCCCGGGCTTTTCGACAGCCTGTGCTCCGCCTCCCTGCGGAGCCTTGGGCGGTCATTTTCGGCATATGCGTCTCACCTATAAATAGCTCAATGCCCTTCAATCTGTCAATATGTTTTCATATACGCAAATTGTCAAATGCAGTGCGGCAAAAAACTTTTTATATAAATTTATGAAAAGCTATTGACAGCTTAGCACTTATATGCTAAAATATCATTGCTGTTCTAAAGACAGCAGGTTGTTGATTGAAAAATCAGCTTTAATGGCATACGCCGCCTGCCGAGGAATGGGAAGTAATGATATTTAATAATTTTTTTAGATATATTTACATCCTTTTCCTGCTTTATGGGAAAGGGATTTTTTATTCCCGTTTATGCTGATTCTGAATTAAAATACGACAAATCCGACGAGCGGGCGTTCTTCATCAGGAAGCCACGGCTCGGGAATATGCGGATATCTATTTGAAACCGACATAGAGCAGAGACGCTCCGGTTTATGGATTTGTCCGATTTTTATTGAGATTTAGTGTTAGTACAGCAATACTAATACAGGAGGTTAATTATGCCAAGTGCAAAGGTGTTGGAAACAAAGCAGCAATATGTAAACGAGCTGGCCGACAAGCTTAAAAATTCCGCTTGCGGAGTAATCGTTGATTACAAGGGAATCAATGTTGCTGATGATACACAGCTGAGAAAAAGCCTTCGCGAAGCAGGAGTTGATTACTTTGTTGTAAAGAATACTCTGCTTAAGAGAGCTGCCGAGGCTGCGGGTATCGAAGGATTGGACGAACATCTTGAGGGAACTACCGCAATAGCTCTTTCCAAGGAAGACATAATAATTGCTCCCAAGCTGCTTTATAAGCAGGTTGAGGCTTCCAAGGGTGCATATTCCATTAAGGTAGGCTTTATTGACGGTAAGGCAATTACTGCAGAAGAGGTAACAGAGTATGCTAAGCTGCCCGACAAGGATACACTTATCGCAAAGTTCCTTTTCGTTCTCCAGTCTCCTATCCAGAAGCTTGCTATCGCTGCAAGCGAAATTGCAAAGAAAAAAGAAGCAGAAGAAACAGTCGCTTAATTTATTTGGCGGCATAACAAAAAATTTTAATTACGGAGGAACATAAAATGGCTTCAGAGAAAGTTTTATCATTAGTTGAAGAAGTAAAGACCCTTTCTGTTTTAGAGCTTAACGACCTTGTTAAGGCTCTTGAAGAGGAATTCGGAGTATCCGCTGCCGCTATGGTTGCTTCAGCTCCCGCAGGCGGTGCCGGTGCTGCTGTTGAGGAAAAGACAGAGTTTGACGTGGTTCTTGAAAGCTTTGGCGACGCTAAGATGAACGTTATCAAGGCGGTTAAGGATATTTGCGGACTTGGACTTAAGGAAGCTAAGGAGCTTGTTGAATCCGCTCCTAAGGCTATCAAGGAAGGCGTTGCTAAGGCGGAGGCTGAAGAGCTTAAGAAGAAG
>DNUB01000178.1:0-3891 GCA_003508605.1 Oscillospiraceae bacterium
CGGGGGACATCGGACTTTGATTATAGTCCTCGGCGGCAAAGCCGTTATTGCAAGCCGTTACAAATAAGCATAAATACCGATAACAGCCGAGAGAGACTTTTTGGTAAACTTCATTTTTTACTCCTTATAAAATCCGTCTCTATGAAAGTTATTGTTATTAAGCTTTTGAGCGGTAAGCCTATAGGTCACCACCCCGTCGGGACATACAAACTCCTTGCATAAAGGGTCGTCAATAACATTTCCCGCAGGAGAAAAACCTCCGATTTTCCGCAAATCTCCGCCGCTTCGAACCGCCTCCGTCATCTGAAAAAGCAGCATCATTGACTTTTGGCAAAAGCCCCTGCCGCACTGATTCACCGGACAATCATAGGTGCATCGGTAGATATCGCCCACCTGATCACCGTTGCGGCAGTGATTTTCCGTTTTGTCGCCCTTGACCGCCACAACCTCTATTGTGAAGCTGTATTCCTCGTCATACCATTTATTCATTTCAAAATACCTTCAAGAATAGCTATCCCCTTGTCGATTTCCTCATAAGTTATGGTGAGGGGCGGTAAAAACCTAAGCTTTTCCTTTGCCGTAAGCATAAGCAATCCCTTCTCCAACGCCTCGGCTACTACCCCTTGGGCTTTTTTGGTTTTAAGGGAAGCCCCGAGCATAAGCCCCATACCGTCAACCTTGTCAATTTCACTTATACCAAGCAGCTTGTCACGCAGATAATTCCCTTTTTCGGTAACCTGCTTCAAATGGTCTCCGCTTTTTATAAAATTAAGAACGGCAAGACCCCCCGCACAGCATACGGGATTCCCTCCAAAGGTAGAGCCGTGGGTTCCCTTCCCCAAAACGTCCCTGCACTGTTCATCACAAAGACAAGCCCCCATAGGAAGCCCCCCCGCAATGCCCTTTGCCAGAGTGGTTATGTTTGCCTTGTGACCGAAATGATCTCCCGCCAAAAATTTCCCCGTTCTGCCTACGCCCGTCTGAACCTCGTCGGCTATCACAAGAATGTCCTTTTCTCCGCACAGCTCGAAAACTGAGTCTACAAAATCCTTGTTTAAAGGCACAACGCCGCCCTCGCCCT
Organism: Oscillospiraceae bacterium; assembly: GCA_003508605.1. GTDB lineage: Bacteria > Bacillota > Clostridia > Oscillospirales > Ruminococcaceae > Ruminiclostridium_E. The sequence goes on from DNUB01000178.1 coordinate 1,082, forward strand.
GAATGTACTCTATCATAACGGCACAAACGGTATCGTCAAGCTTAGCTTTTAAATCTTCTGTATCATTCGCCTTAGCATACCTAAATCCCTCCACAAAGGGGAAAAAGTAGTTGTGAAAAACCTCCTGTCCCGTGGCGGAAAGGGTGGACAGGGTTCTTCCGTGAAAGCTGTTTTCCAGAGTAACGATATTGTGCCGTCCCCTGCCGTATTTATCGAAGCTGTATTTACGCGCCAGCTTGATGGCACACTCGTTGGCCTCCGCCCCGCTGTTTCCGAAAAAAACGGCGGAATAGCCCGTAATTTTGTTAAGCTCTTCTGCAAAATCCGCCTGAACCTTGGTGTAATAGTAGTTTGAGGTGTGCTGTAGGGTCTTAGCCTGACCGCAAACCGCATTGACCCATTTCTCGTTACAGTATCCGAGGGAATTTGTTCCTATGCCGCTGCCGAAATCTATATACTCCCTGCCCCTTTCGTCTGCGGCGATTTCATGGCTTCCCTTTTCCATCACAAGAGGGTATCTTCCGTAGGTACCCATTATGTTTGAATCGAATTTTTCTATAGTATTCATTTTATGCTCCTAAAATGTTAAATCAGCCTACTATCATCGTCCCGGCACCCTCGTTAGTGAGCAGCTCGATAAGGATCGAATGAGGTATTCTGCCGTCAATAATATTTGCCTTGGGAACTCCCCTTCTTACCGCTTCAACGCAGCAGTCTATTTTCGGTATCATTCCCCCGGAAATAATATTCTGCTTTTTAAGATAAGGAACCTCGCTTGCCTTTATCGTATGGATAAGGGTGCTTTCGTCCTCCTTATCCTCCAAAAGTCCCACTATATCCGTCATAAGAATCAGATTGGCTGCTTTTATCTCGGCGGCAACTCTTGCGGCGGCAGTATCGGCGTTTATGTTGTAAACCTGACCGTTTCCTCCCGAAGCAACGGTAGAGATAACGGGAATATATCCCTTGTCCAGCACGTCGTTGATTATCTGAGGATCCACCTTGGTTATCTCACCCACCAGCCCCAGCTCCTTATCCTTCTGCTCCGCCTCTATAAGATGACCGTCCAGACCGCACAAGCCCACTGCCTTGCCGTTATGGAGGTGAAGCAGATCCACCAGATCCTTGTTCACCTTGCCGCACAGTACCATTTGAACAATGTCCATGGTTTCCTCGTCCGTATAGCGAAGTCCGTTTACAAAGCGGCTTTCCTTGCCGGTTTTTTTCAGCATTGCGTTAATCTCGGGGGCGCCGCCGTGCACAAGCACGATCCTTATTCCCACAAGTGAAAGCAAAACTATGTCGGACATTACCGCTTCCTTAAGCATATCGTTTGTCATAGCGTTTCCGCCGTATTTTACGACCACCGTTTTCCCCGAATACTGCTGTATATAGGGCAGTGCGTCGCTCAGTATTGCCGCTCTGTCATTTATCATTTTATATACTGTTCCTTTCTTTTTCAGGATCGTCTAATTTATGCATAACAAAGTCCTTTGTAAATCAGCTTCTGTACTCCGCATTTATCTTAACATAATCATAGGTAAGATCGCAACCCCATGCCACTGCACTTTCCTCGCCCTCGTCAAGGTCAATAACGATCCGAACTTCGTCCTCAGAAAGAATTTTATAGGCTTCCTCCTCGGAAAATTCACAGCCTACGCCGTTTTCGCATACTCTTACACAGCCTGCTTCTGAAGCAAAATTCACCGAAACCTTGTTTACATCAAACTCAGCCTTGGAATAACCCAAAGCGCACATAACACGGCCCCAGTTGGCATCAGCGGCAGAAATTGCGGCTTTTAGAAGCGGACTGTTGATAACAGATAAAGCCGCAGTCTTTGCCGTTTCCTTATTGTGTGCATTTTTTACTTCACATTCTATAAGCTTGCTTGCACCTTCTCCGTCACGGGCAGTTTCTTTGGCAAAGTTCAGCATAACCGCATATAAAGCACTAACAAATTTATCATAGTTCCCTCCGGCTTCTGTGATTTCATCATTTCCCGCATATCCCGAGGACATAATGACAAGAGTGTCATTGGTGGAGGTATCCCCGTCAACGCTTACCATGTCATAGGTTACGGCGTTTACCTGATTTAAGGCACGATAGAGTATTTCCGAGGAAACGGCGGCGTCGGTGGTAATAAACGCCAGCATGGTAGCCATATTAGGGTTTATCATTCCACTCCCCTTGCTCATTCCCCCTAAATGACAAATCCTGCCGTCAAGCTCAAATTCGACAGCAAACTGCTTTTGACGTGTATCGGTGGTCATTATAGCGGCGCAGGCGTCGTTGTTACCCTTTTCGGAAAGTCCTTCGGCAAGAAGAGGTATACACCTTTTAAAGGGTTCAAGGGACATTGGCTGTCCGATAACCCCCGTAGAAGCGACAATAACGTCGTTTACATTGATGTTAAGAGCCTTAGCGGTAAGAATACAAGCCCCCTCGGCTATTTCTATGCCGTTGGCGTTGCAGGTGTTGGCGTTTCCCGAATTGACTATTACAGCCTGCGCCCTTCCGTCTGACAAATGCTCCCTTGTAATGGTGATAGGTGCGCCCTTCACCTTGTTTTGAGTGTACAATGCCGCCGCATTGCATACGGTGTCGCAATATATAATCGCCATATCGTTTTTTTGTGAATTGGCTTTTATATGGGCGTTTATCCCCGCCGCCTTAAAGCCCTTGGCGGCACACACTCCCCCGTCGATAAACTTAATATTTTCATTGCTTTTCTCCATACAGTTGTTCATTTTATTGCCTTTCCTTCTATATCATATATTTTTAAAGCGCAGCTTATAACAATCCCGTTGCC
>DNUB01000178.1:4157-8521 GCA_003508605.1 Oscillospiraceae bacterium
TCATCGATCCCCATCATAATATTAAGACACTGCACTGCCGCCCCGCTCGCCCCTTTACCCAAATTATCGAGCCTTGACGACAGGACGATTCTGTCCTCGTTTCCGTAAACGAATATCTCCAAATAATTCTTTCCGCTCAGCGTATTTGCCGCCAAAAATCCGTCCGTCAGCACTTCTTCGCCCATAAAATCATAAACCTTAACGAAGGGCTGCCCCTCATAATGGCTTTTGAGCATTGTCACTATTTGATCGGGAGCGGGGGGCTTCTTCATAAGCCTTGTGATCAGCGGCACCGTTACAACCATTCCGCTGTAATAATCACAAACCACCGGGATAAAAACCGGCTTTTCCGCCAAGCCGCAAACCTGCTGCATTTCGGGAAGGTGCTTGTGCTGCTGAGTCAGCGCATATTGTCTGGGGCTGTTATATTCATAGGGCTTGTTTTCACCCTCATAAGCCGCAATGGCTTTTTTCCCCGCTCCGCTGTAGCCCGAAAGGGCGTAACAGGTAATGGGATAGTCCTCGGCTATAAAGCCCTTTTTAACAAGGGGATAAACCAAGGAGATAAATCCCCCCGCATAGCAGCCGGGAACCGCCACCCGCTTTGAGCCCTTTATTTTTTCTCTGTGCAGGGGGGACAGCTCGGGAAATCCGTATGCCCAACCGGGATTTGTTCTGTGGGCGGTGGAAGCGTCTATTATCCTTACATCGGGGTTTTCCGCCAAGGAAACCGCCTCTATGGCGGCAGCGTCCGGCAGACACAAAAAAGTAAAATCCGAGGAATTTATCAGTCTTTTCCTTTCGGCAATATCCTTTCGCTTATCCTCGTCAATACGTATAACTTCAATGTCCCTGCGGTCTTGAAATCTTTCATAGATTTTAAGCCCGGTGGTTCCCTCTTGACCGTCTATAAATACCTTTGTCAACTTTTCTTACCTCTTTTCCGTCAATTCCATGACCTCTTTTAATGTTGGGGGATTTTTCGATATGGGGAATTTTGTGCAGGCGATTCCCGCCACAGCGCAGGCATATTTTACAGTATCGTCGTCGCTCATTTTATTGTAAAGGGCATAGATCGTCCCCGCCTTAAAGCTGTCCCCCGCCCCCAAAGTGGAAACCACGTCCAGAGAATAGGGCTTGAAATACTTAGGGGACTGTCCCTTTCTTCCGTACATAACCTCCCTTTCTCCGCAGGTGAAAATAACCAGCCCGTCGGTATTGTCGGTGTACAGCTTGAACAGCTCCTCAAAGCTCTTATCGGGATAGTAGCTTTCCAAATGCTGATGAGACACGGCGTTTATTGCGCAAAATCTGTTCATAACGCTGTCATAGCCGCAGTCGATAGTGGCATAGGGCTTGTTGTACCGTCGGCAAAGCTCCGCCGATTTTTCGGGATAGAAAAAGGGATCCATACCGCAGCATACCGCATTTTTAACCGACTCCTCACAGGGCGGCTCATAAAAGGGCTCTTTTCTGCCATAATGCTTTTCCCACTCACCAAAGCAGGTTCTTGTGTCCCTGTCTATCAGAACATAGTCCACTATCCCGTCAAAATCCTCGTCCTGCAGCTCCGACAGGTCAACCTGCTTATCCGAAAAATAACCCCTTATTATATAACGGTTTAAATTCCCTATATGACTGCCCCCTATCTTCAAGCTGCAGCCCAAGGAAGCCAGCACCGCAGCGGCGGTTCCCGTTTCCCCTCCTATGTGATGATACTTTTCCCTTATCTCTCCGTAGCCGTCTGCACTCGGAAATTTTCCCTTAAGCAAAAAAGCCTCGGTAGACATTACCATGCCATACAAATAAATGTAGTCCATAAAAATTTTTATACCTTTCCCTGCGCAGCAAGGCACAGCTTGTTTTTAATAATAAAAACTATTTATTCTGCAGCCCGGAAGCTTGGATCTCAGATATTCGATATTCTGGTCTGAACCGCTCACTCTCAAATAGTTTAATTTTGTAAGCCCGGCGGCAATGGTAATGTCGGTGATTTGATTTTCGGCTAATTCCAGCATTTTCAAATTTGTAAGCTTTTCAAGAGCGACTATGTCAGTAATCCGATTGGAGCTTAAACTCAAAATTGTCAAATCGGTAAGCCCCGCAAGAGGAGTTATGTCCGTGATCTGATTTAAGCTTAAAGTCAAATTTGTCAGATTATAAAGCTTTTCAATAATGGCTATGTCCGAAATTTGATTGTCGTCCAACATCAGCTCCGTCAAATCGGTAAGCTGTGCCAAAGGGGTTATGTCCATGATTTCATTGCTGAACAAAGACAAATGTGTCAAATTGGTAAGACCCTCAAGAGCGGATATGTCTATGATCCAATTGTTATTCAAATACAATTTTGTCAAGCCGGTAAGCTTTGCCAAGGGGGCTAAGTCCGAGATTCGATTGCTGTCCAGCCTCAGCACTGTCAACTTGGTAAGATTTTCAAGGGGGGTTATGTCAGTGATTTTATTGCCGTACAAATACAAATCTGTCAAACCCGAAAGCTCCCCGAGCGGAGTTATGTCGGTGATTTGATTGAGACGCAAGTCCAGCTCCTTCAAATTAACGAGCTTTTTTATCTCGGGCATAATATCCCTTAATATTTCATCGGTTATTCCCTTTCCCATTAAATCCAGCTCATGAGTTGCTGCAATATCATACTCCGCCCCCATAATGGTAACAGGCTTCAAGCTCTCCCTTATCTCCTCCAGCTTATCCTTAAGCCTTTGGCTGCCGATCTGCTCCATATCCTTCTCCAGAGTCTCAATAGCCTTATCCGCCTTTCCCAAAGCAAAATAAGCCTCGGCAATGCCTAAACGGGCGTCTACATTCATCGGCTCTATATCAAGGGCTTTCTCAAACTCCATAACAGCCTGCTCATACTTTTCCTCAAAAAGGCATCTGTCGCCCATTTGCAGAGAAGTCCGAATTCCCGTGAAATCAAAGCCGTTGGAACCAACGGCGGCAAAGGCAATGCCTCCTGCTAACAGCACTGCTGCTATGGCTGCTATAATAACCTTTTTCCTTGATAAAATGCCCTTGAAAAGCCTTCTTTCCTCCCCTGAAACAGAGCTGAGGGGGACGTTATTGTTTTTCCTGTTCATTTGTTTTCCTTAATAATGTTTAGTCTTAAGTCTTAAGCATATCCTTAATGGTTTTAAGCATTTTTCGAGCAAAGCTTTGTAATTTATCCAAATCGTACTCAAACCTCTTATCTGACAAATAACAATCCAACGCTTCATTTATTAAACCGCTGTCAAACTCGGACCTGCCAATAGCCCACCTTCCCCCCTCGGCCTTAGAAACGCATTTCCCGTTGCACAAAAAACACAGCGTTCGGCACAAATTAAGCGTAACATACACCGGATCCCCCGCCATATCAATAACCGCATTCTCAATATCATAAAAAATACTGTCAATATAATCTTCTCTCGGCACCTGGCCGAAGACCTCTCCGATCTTCTTTCCCCAAAGCACCCTGCCGTAATTGTTTATAACGGTAAAATGCGCCGCCAAATCCTTGTCCGTTCCCTTCATTTCCCGAACATAAGCCTCAGGGGAACGTCTGTACCGCTCCAAATGCCCGGGAGAAAAATGAAGCTCATAAGGGGTAGGATACACAAAGGGCTTGCAGTATTGCTCTTTAACAATGCTTATTTCGATCCCCTTTGGAGGAGCTTTAGCGTTTAATTCCACAATTTCCTCCATAAAACGGAGCTTCCGAAAATCTGAAGCATCGCTTTTTATAACAACAATAACATCGATATCGCTTTTTTCGGGATTAAAGCAGCCCATAGCCATTGAGCCGTGCAAATAAACCCCCGACAGCTCCTTTTCAAATATCTCACGGCATTTTTGAACCAAAGCTTCAGCGACGTCGCCGTAATCCACCGGCTCCCTCATTCCTCGTTTATAAAATGAGTCATAACGGTATGAACCTCATGTGCGAAAAGCTTTTTTCGGGTGTATTCTATCTGCTCCTTAACGCTTTCCGGTGAAGGGCCTCCCTTGGAATTTCTCATATTAACGCAGGTATCAAGACTGATAGCCGAATAAACGTCTTCATCGAACAATTCGCTCCTTGCCCTGTAATCCTCCAGGGGCAAATGCTCCAAATCCGTCTCCTTCTCAATGCAGAGCGCTACAAGTCCGCCGGTTATCTTATAAGCGTCTCTAAAAGCCATTCCTTTTTTGACAAGGTAATCGGCGCAGTCGGTGGCGTTAATAAATCCCTTAGCCGCCGCCCTTCTCATATTGTCCTTATAAACCGACATTGTTTGGAGCATTGGGATAAAGGTGGACAAACACAGCTTGACGTTATCCACAGCGTCGAAAATCGCCTCCTTATCCTCCTGCATATCCTTGTTGTAGGC
>DNUB01000178.1:8823-11271 GCA_003508605.1 Oscillospiraceae bacterium
CTGCATATCCTTGTTGTAGGCAAGGGGCAGCCCCTTCATCATAGTGAGCAGCGTCATATTATCCCCTATGACACGGGCGCATTTTCCCCTTACCAGCTCCGCAATATCGGGGTTTTTCTTTTGGGGCATTATGCTTGAGCCGGTGGCGTAAGCGTCGTCAAGCTCAATAAACTTAAACTCCCAGCTGCACCACAAAATTATTTCCTCGGAAAACCTTGAAAGATGCATCATAATTATGGATATGGCATTTGCCAGCTCTATGCAGAAATCTCTGTCGGAGACTCCGTCAAGAGAATTGACCGCTGCCCGGCTGAACCTGAGCAGCTCCGCCGTCCTGTCCCTGTCGATTGGATAGGTGGTTCCCGCCAATGCGCCGCAGCCCAAAGGGCATTCGTCCATGCGGCAGCGGGCGTCCCGGATGCGCTCTCTGTCTCTTAAAAACATTTGCGCATAAGCCATAAGATGATGACCGAAGGTGATAGGCTGAGCTCTTTGCATATGAGTGTACCCGGGTATAACGGTGTGGGTATGCTTTTCCGCAATATCGCACAGCACACCGATCATTTTTTCCAGCAGCTCTTCGATTTCCCACGTTTCGTCCCGCAGGTACAAACGGATATCCAGGGCTACCTGATCGTTTCTGGAGCGGGCGGTATGAAGCCGTTTCCCCACCTCTCCAAGGCGTTTTGTCAGCACGGACTCTATAAACATATGTATATCCTCGGCATTTTTGTCCAGCTGCAAGGTGCCGTTTTCTATCTCCTCGAAAACCTTTTCAAGCTCGGCTACAAGAGCCTCGCTGTCCTCTCTTGATATGATGCCACACTCCCCCAGCATTTTGGCATGAGCAATGCTGCCCATAATATCATGTCTGTACATTCTCCCGTCAAAGGAAATCGACGAGTTAAAAGCGTTGACCTTGCTGTCGAGCTCCTTGTAAAACCTTCCGGTCCACATCATTTCCGCCATTTTATTTTTCTCCTTAATTTCCGCGGCGTTCGCCGCTTACCGCCGTGACGATTCATACCAATTTCATCACAACATTTATCGCCACAAATACCAAAATACAAAAAATATAAGCAATATCCCACTGTATATAATATTTGTAAGTTCGCTCCTCCCAATCTTCCTTTAATACACAGTCTTCAGGGTTATGCTTTTCATAGTATATGTTTACCTTGTCGCCCTTACTTACCTCGTTAAAGGCGGAATAAGTAAGCAGCATTTTTTTGCAATAGGTCTTTTCGTCTGCTGTATACTCAAAAAAAACAAGCCTTAGCTTCCCCTTTTTGCCGTCGCTATTTTTTTCAATAACATCTGTCTTAAATACAGTGGCTGCTGCCGCCATGGTATCCATGCACTTTTTCAGTCGCTTTATATTGCTTATTTTTCTAAGATTCGTTATCATATCCGCAGAAAACTTCAAAATAAGCAAAAAAGAGAGCAAGGAAACAATTACTATAAGAACAAGCCTAACGATCTCTAAAACTTCGTACATTTTCAAATATCCTCATATAACATAAATCTGTTACGAAGAAAATCTCCGTAACAGATTTTCGGATAATATTTTACTTATTTTTTCTGTCCTCGTCCAATAAAGCCTTAACCTTAATTGGCAGTCCAAAAAGATTGATAAAGCCTGCGCTGTCCTTCTGGTCGTAAACGTCGTCCTCGCCAAAGGAAGCAAAATCCTCGCTGTAAAGGGTGTGGGGAGAAGTAACGCCCGCATTTATGATATTGCCCTTGTACAATTTCAGCTTGACTTCCCCGGTGCAGGTTTCCTGGGTCTTGTCAACAAATGCGTCCATAGCCTCTCTTAAAGGCGTATACCACTGTCCGTTGTAAACCAAATCGGCGTACTTTTGCGCAAGACCGGCCTTATAATGCTGTGTTTCCTTATCAAGGCATATGGTTTCAAGCACCTCATGGGCGTGATACAGTATAGTTCCGCCAGGAGTTTCATATACTCCCCTTGACTTCATACCCACAAGACGGTTTTCCACCACGTCAAACAAGCCTATGCCGTTATCTCCGCCAAGCTTGTTAAGCCTTTTTATAAGAGTAACCCCGTCTAATTTCTCTCCGTCAAGAGCAACGGGGATTCCCTTTTCAAAGCTGATAGCAACATAAGCTGGCTTATCGGGAGCCATTTCGGGAGAAACACCCATTTCCAGAAATCCCGGTTTATTGTACTGCGGTTCATTTGCGGGATCTTCAAGGTCAAGTCCTTCATGAGACAGATGCCAAAGATTCATATCCTTTGAATAGTTGGTTTCTCTTGTAATCTTTATGGGAACATTGTGGGCTTCCGCATATTCTATCTCCTGATCCCTTGATTTAATGTCCCATATTCTCCAAGGTGCAATTATCTGAATATCGGGAGCAAGTGCTTTAATGGTAAGCTCGAAACGAACCTGATCGTTTCCCTTTCCGGTACAGCCGTGGCAA
>DNUB01000178.1:11540-12032 GCA_003508605.1 Oscillospiraceae bacterium
CTTTCCGGTACAGCCGTGGCAAATAGCGTCTGCGCCCTCTTTTCTTGCAATTTCCACAAGTCGTTTTGCAATAGGCGGTCTTGCAAAGGAAGTACCGAGAAGATAGCCCTCATACTTTGCACCCGCTTTCAGTGTGGGGAAAATAAAATCGTTCACAAACTCCTCTTGAATATCCTCTATATAAAGCTTTTCCGCACCTGTTTTCTTTGCACGCTCTTCAAGCCCAACAATTTCTGCGTCCTGTCCAACATTTCCCGCAACGCATATTACCTTGCAGCCGGGATAGGTTTCATGAAGCCAAGGAATAATAATAGAGGTGTCAAGCCCTCCCGAATATGCTAATACTACTTTTTTAATTTCTTTTGCCATTGCTGTTATTTGTCCTTTCAAATCTTTTTGTTCATAATTTTTCCATACATATATTATACGCTGTTTTTTCAGCTTGTCAAGAGATTTTATTCACGTAATTGAATATTATGCAGTATTTTATGA
>DNUB01000333.1:0-452 GCA_003508605.1 Oscillospiraceae bacterium
CAAAGATTGTCTACTTTCAGTCAATAATTAGTATCAAATACTCTAACAGCCCCGCACACCCTTTTGAAATATCGGAATAGGTTTCGTCAAAATCTCCCGTATACCATGGGTCTGCAATGCTCAGTCCCCTTTCTGAGGTGAAATCCAGCAGCATATGAATCTTTTTGTCACAATCAGGACCTACGATCCTTTTTAAATTCCGGAGATTGTTTTCGTCCATCACGATCAGATAGTCATATTCCGTATAATCCGCCTTTGTAACCTGCCTCGCCGCTCTTTTTTCAAAGGGAATGCCCATCTGCTTAAGCTTTTGCCTTGTACCGCAATGCATATCGTTTCCAAGCTCCTCGGTGCTTGTGGCGGCGGAGCTTATGTAAATTTTATCCTCCAGGTGAGCGTTCCGGGTGATATGCTTCATTACAAATTCAGCCATAGGGCTGCGGCAGATATTG
>DNUB01000333.1:764-4187 GCA_003508605.1 Oscillospiraceae bacterium
CTGCGGCAGATATTGCCGTGACATATAAAAAGCACTTTTATCATAGATCTTAACTCCTTATTGCGCAGAAAATCAATAGGATCTCACAATGGAATCCCATGGGCTATAGGGTGCGGCTATCTGGCAGCAATAACGCCATATCCACGGGCAGCGGGGCTTTAAACTCCATTTCGGTTTTGGTTATCGGATGTATAAGCTTAATATATCCGCAGTGAAGAGCCTGACGGTTTATGTCCGAGCAGTCTCCCCCGTACATCTCGTCGCCCAGCAGGGGGTGCCCGATATAAGCCATATGCACTCTTATCTGGTGAGTTCGCCCTGTTTTAAGCGAGATTTCAAGAAGAGTCCTTTCGTCCCATTGCTTTAACGCTCTGTACTCCGTAACTGCGGCTTGTCCGTCCTCCCGCACCGCACGCTTTATCATACTGTCCCTTTCTCTTGCTATAGGTGCGTCCACCGCTCCCCGCTCTTCGGTGATTCCTTCGCATACCGCATAGTATAGCTTTCGGGGACGGTTTTTGCACATTATGGCGGCGGAGAGCTTGTTAAGCGCAATTACACAAAGCCCGGAGGTGTTTTTATCCAGCCTTGTCACCGCCCTGAATGCGCAGCTCGGAAAAACGCCCGCAAAGTAATTCGCCAGGGTATCCTCGTAATGCCCTATGCTTTGGTGAGTGGGGAGGAAGGGCGGCTTGTTTATAACCGCAATATCCTGATCCGAATACACTCTTTCAACGCCGGGAATATCTCTCGGCACTGCGCTGCACCGCTCATCGGGCAAAACTATCCTGACGCTGTCGCCGCCGGTCAGTATACTGACAGTAAAAGCGGGACTGCCGTTAATGAACAGTCCCCCTGTTTTCAGCAGCTTTATAATTTCACGGGAGCAGCCTATATGGGTAAGCAGCGAGGAAGCCTTCTTTCCGCCGAAGCTTTGATCGGCCTTATAGTCCAGTATTCTCACTGCTTCTGCCCTCTTTTCTTTTCGGGATTTTTCCCTGCTGAGAACCGAATATATCAAATTCAAACCAAAATACGCTGCCTTCGCCCAAAATGCTGTCGCAGCCGAATAAAAAACCGTGACTTGTTAAGATTCCCTTTACTATGGAAAGGCCTAACCCCGTTCCCTTTACCGATCGCTTATAGTTTTCCGAACGGTCGATTTTATAATACCTGTCCCAGATATAGGGGAGCTGCTCGGCGGGTATGCCTATTCCCCTGTCCGCCACCTCAAATCTTGCAGTGCCGGAGTTTTTTCTGAAAAGCCGCACCGTAACCAGCTTATCGTCGCCGATATAATTTATGGCATTATTTACCAGGTTATACACCACCTGCTCGATTTTCTGCTGATCCGCATTTACGGATATCCCGTCCTCCGCCTCTAACCTGACCTGATAGTCCTTCATATCGTCAAGGAGCGAAAAGCGGCTTATTATTCCCTTTAAAACCTCGGAAAAATCAAAACCGGAACGCTCGATGGGCATAACGCCGCTTTCAAGCTTTGAAAGGTTCAGAATATCGCTGACAAGCAGGGTAAGCCTGTCCGCTTCGTCAATAATTACCTGCAAATGCTTTTCTCGCTTTTCGGGGTTGTTGCCCGACAGATCCCTTATCATTTCCGCATATGCCTTTATCATGGTAAGAGGCGTTCTTAAATCGTGAGAAACGTTCGCCATCAAATCTTTTCTGAGAGCCTCGGTTTTGTTTATCTCCTCCGAGGCGGCATTCAGGTTTTTGGTTAAAGTAGCGATTTCGTCGTATTCGGTTTTTCTGATCTCCATATGAAAATCGCCCGTAATCAGCCTGTCGACATTTCTGGATATCTTCACTAACGGATTGGCGATATGGGAGGATATCATAATGGATATAATGCAGGCCGCCACCAAAACCACATTTGAACAGATAAAGGATAGGGCGTTTATAATGTTCAGGGTAGTGCCTATAGGCTCAGTATAGCCGAAGATAAAGATATAGGCCAGCACCTTATCGTTCTTTTTGGCGAATGTGGCAAGAATAATGCCCTCGGCGTCATTATCGTTATCGTCGGTTTTGGTAATGATGGTGTTGTCCTTTGCTTCCTCCAAGGCGGATTTTATGTTGTCCCCCACCTCTTTTACCAACAAATCGTTGCCCCCGGATTTGGAAGCGTATATCGTGCCGTTGTTCACATCGGGAAGATTGATGATGATATCGAGCTGATTCGACTGAGCAAGCTTTACAATGCGGTTTCTTAAGCCGTTGACGCTGTCAATGCTGTAGGGATTCCAATCCTCCGAGCCTATCCACATTTTTATGGCGTCGGCGCAGCTTTTATATTCATTGGTTTTGGATAAGCTGTAAAATACGGGTGTAAAAAAAAGCTGGAAAAACAGCATCAGAGCTACCGTACCGAGTGAAAACACCACAAAGGATAACCATATTCTGAAGCGAATGCTTTTAAAGTATTCCTTAACTGTTTCAACGCTCATAATCAATCAGCCTCGAACTTATAACCCATACCTCTTAGGGTGACAATATACTTTCTGTAAGGACCCAAATTGTTTCTGAGCATTTTAATGTGGGTGTCTATGGTGCGGTCGTCACCGAAAAAGTCATAGCCCCATACCTCCTCCAGCAGCTTGTTCCGTGAAAGGGCAATATTTTTGTTCCTTACAAGATAAAACAGCAGGTCATATTCCTTTGGGGTAAGATTAGCCTTGACCCCGTCAATTTTCACGTCTCTTGAAGTAAAGTTGATCTCCAGCCCTTCAAAGCAAACTATATCGGCAGGAGCGTCCACCTGCTTGTTTCTTTTGATAATTGCGTTAATGCGGGCAAGAACCTCTTTTGGAGAAAAGGGCTTTACCACATAATCGTCTGCGCCTATCTCAAAGCCGAAGAGCTTGTCATACTCCTCGCCCCTTGCGGAAAGCATAAGCACGGGAGTCTGCTTGAATTTGCGGATCTCCTTGCAGGCGGAAAATCCGTCTAAACGAGGCATCATTATATCTAAAATAATAATGTCGAAGTCCTCCTGCTTTGCAAGCTCCACAGCCTGCATACCGTCCACCGCTTCAGTTACCTGATGCCCCTCATATTCGGCATATTCCCTGAGAACCTCGCGTATTTTCTGTTCGTCGTCCGCTATAAGTATTTTGTACATAAAAACCTCCGTCAAAGCAAGTAAAAAAATAGTTCAGCTTAGTGCTTTTGCCTAAACTGAACCCCTTACACAATAGCTGTGCAAAATCAAATGAGATTATAATGAAAATGTTGGGAGAGGAAATTATGATTAATGTGTCATTAACCACTGTCGGGATTTCTCCTGACAGTTATTACTATACCCTACTTTTATGATAATCTTGTGACAAGCATTTTAAAATGAGGGGAAAACATCAAGGCAAATTCAGAGCATGTTCACATAAAGCTCAATACGCATCTTTT
>DNUB01000298.1:0-2907 GCA_003508605.1 Oscillospiraceae bacterium
TGAATTTTGTTCCAAAATTCTGAAGGCGTTGCCTTCTCATTCGACGAGTGCCGAATGGCGGTTTCGCCGTGCGGGTTTGAACTGCAATGCTTTTTTCCTTTTTTTGTGAGTGCTTTGCTTTTCGGAGTCAGTTAGTGGCGTCATTTAACTGCGGTGCCGGAGGGACTTGGGACGGTCGGAGGGATTTAGGGGGCTGGTGGGGTTAGGGGGTTATTTATTATATTTATCGAAATATAGTATTATATGCCGAAGGGAAGTTTTCGTTTTATTTCTCCCTTTGGCATTTTATTTTTCTTTTTTTCAAGCTTATTCTTAAAAGCATATAATGTATTCAATCAAAAAAACCTTTTTGATGTAACAATGTGTCGTAATAAAGAAAAAACTTTATATTGCAGTAATCGGTTTATAATGTATAATTAAGACAGGATAGCGACGACCGGGGAGCTTGTTTCAGGAAAAGGAGGTATGTATGTTATTTTTAAAGCAAAAGGAGGATCAGCGGGAGGAAAATGTTGTGGGAAAGGTGATTTCCGTTCCCGTATCCTCAATAGAACCCAATCCCGCACAGCCCAGGGTATTTTTTGACGACTACGCCTTGACCAGGCTGGCGGTAAGTATACAGCAAAACGGAATAATGCAGCCCCTTATCGTAAGGAAAACCGAAAGGGGCTATCAGCTTATTGCGGGAGAAAGACGGTTAAGGGCGGCTAAACTGGTTAATCTCGAATATGTGCCCTGTATCGTATCCGAAAAGGAGGATAAGGAGTCGGCGGTAATGGCAATACTTGAAAATATTCAAAGAGCCGACTTAAATTACCTTGAGGAAGCGGTGGCGATAAAAAGACTTATAGAGCACTATGAAATCACTCAGGAGGAGGCGGCGCAGAAGCTGGGAATCGCTCAATCAACGGTTGCCAACAAGCTGAGGCTTTTACAGCTTAACGACAGCGAAAAGGAAGCCGTGCTGAAGTACGGCTTAAACGAAAGGCAGGCAAGGGCGATTTTGAAAATCCCCGAGGGCAGAAGAGAGGCTGCGGCAAGAGATATTTACATAAACCGACTTAATACGGTACAGGCCGACAGATATGTTGAGGAGCTTTTAAGGAAAATTGACGATGAAAAAAAGCCAAAGCCGAAAATAATAAGCCGCACCGACCCAATCAACACAATAAGTCTTTATCTTAACAGCTTCAAGAAAACGGTGGAGCAGATGAAAACCGCAGGAATACCCTGCGATTTTTCCAAGACAAAAACCGAGGACTTTGTGGAGTGCGTGGTCAAAATCCCGCTTAAATAAAGGGTTTACAGAGATGTTCCCCGTGGAACAGTAAGGATAGGCGCAGGGAAAGTACAGATATATGCGCCGATTAAATTAACAAAAAACGTGTGATATGCAGTCTAAAGGATGAATTTTGCTTCGCAGCTGTCTTTAGTGGATTTGTCCGAACTTTAGGAGAAAAAAACCTGCATAAAGCACGTTTTTTGAGATTTTTAAAGAATTTTTCCCAAATTGCTTTATTTTTCCCTTATAATGTGATATACTGAAATAGCTACAGCAGATGAATTTTGATACCGATTCTTAATCATTTTATAGACAGCTTTGCAAAAAATCCTGCATTTGCCGCAGTGTCAGTCTGCCCTGCTGCATTCCATACAGCTGCGGCAAGCTTTCGGGCGTCAAGCACAGCCTTTTGCAAATCTGTCTGCAGTCCGATTAAAAAAACAGTATCAGAAGTCTGTGCTCAGCTTGTCGAAAAAAGGTTTTTAACGGCAGACCGAGCCAAATCACAAAAGCACGAAAAGCCGAAAGGAGAAGGGGAATTTTGGGAGTAATAATTTCCATAGTAAATCAAAAGGGGGGCGTCGCCAAAACCACTACGGCGATTAACCTTGCCGCCGCCATAGGGCAAAAGGGAAAAAAGGTGCTGCTGGTGGATTTAGACCCTCAGGGGAATGCGTCTACGGGCATAGGAGTGAACAAAAGGGAGCTTAAATACACCACCTATGATGTAATAATGGGAGAAATCCGTCCCGAGGAGGCGGTGATATCCACCAACTTTAAAAACGTGTGGATAATCCCCGCAACGCAGGCTCTTGCCGAGGGGGAAATCCGCCTTACAAGCATAAAGAACAAGACTCTTCAGCTTAAAAAGGCTCTGCTGCAAATAAAGGACAAGTACGATATTATATTAGTGGACTGCCTGCCCTCCTTGGGAGTGCTTGCGCTTAACGGCATAACCGCCTGCGACAGAATGATAATTCCCATGCAGTGCGAGCCCTACAGCTTAGAGGGAGTGGCGGAGCTTTTAAGCAGCGTAAAGCGGGTCAAGGCGTCTACCAATAAGGGTCTGCAGATTATGGGCATCGTATTCACAATGGTGAACAAAAAGCTTACAATAAATAAGGACGTGCAGCAGCAGATAAAGGCAAGCTTCCCCTCCGAGCTGATTTTCAAAACCGAAATACCCCGAAACGTAAAAATTTCCGAGGCTCCCAGCCACGGCGAGCCGATTACATACTATGACCCTGCGTCGTCAGGTGCGGAGGCGTACAAAAAATTAGCGGCGGAGGTTCTGAAAAAGTGCAAGGAAGCAAATGTTATGCTTTGAGCAATTAAAAAGGAAGGAAAAACCAAATGGCAAAAAAAAGCGGATTAGGCTCTCAGTTAGCCAGCATATTTGACGAGGCTATCGATTTTTCCGAAGGCTCGGAGGGCGCAAGGGAAGGAATAATAACTCTGAAAATAGGCGATATCGAGCCGAACAAGGATCAGCCCCGAAAGGATTTTGACCCGGAGCAGCTGAACGAGCTGGCGAAATCCATAGCCAAGCACGGGGTGATACAGCCCCTTACCGTAAGAGAGAAAAACGGCGCATATCAGATAGTGGCGGGGGAACGCCGCTGGAG
>DNUB01000298.1:3188-5583 GCA_003508605.1 Oscillospiraceae bacterium
GGCGGGGGAACGCCGCTGGAGGGCGGCAAAAATAGCGGGTCTGTCCGAAGTGCCCGTAAGAATAATGGAGCTGAGCGACTCCGAAACGGCGCAGATAGCACTTATAGAGAATCTTCAAAGGGAGGATCTGAACCCTATCGAGGAGGCAAACGGCTATCGGCTGCTTTCCGAGAAATACGGCTTAAAGCAGGAGGACATCGCTTCAAGCGTAGGAAAGGCCCGATCCTCCATAACCAACGCAATGCGGATTTTAGACCTGCCCGAGGAGGTAAAGGAGCTGGCAAGGCAGGGCAAGCTGTCAAAAGGGCACTGCAAGGCTCTTTTATCGGTGCAGGAGGAGGTAAAGCAGCTTGAAATAGCCCACAGGGCGGCGGCGGGTCTGTCGGTAAGACAGACGGAGACCCTTTGCAGACCTGCTTCGGGCAAAACCGCAAAAAAGCAGCCCGCTCCCTTGCCCAAATTTTACAGGGAAGCGGAGATCAGCCTAAAGGAACAGTTGGGGCAGACGGTAAAAATCACCAAAAAAAGAAGCGGAATAACCCTTGAAGTCTCCTGCAGGACGGACGAGGAGCTGTTGGAGGTTATAAACGCCATGGGAGGCGGCGACTTTTAATGCCGGTCCTATCCGAAAAATATGGAAAAAATAAAAAGAAAATAAAAAGAGGAAAAGAAAATGTTAGACATTAAATTCTTAAGACAAAATCCCGACGCCGTAAAGGAAAATATCAGGAAAAAGTTTCAGGACGAAAAAATCCCCATGGTCGACGAGGTAATAGAGCTGGACAAGCGGCAGAGAGAATGTCAGGGAAAAGCCGACGGTCTTAAAGGTCAGCGCAACAGCATTTCCAAGGAAATCGGCGGACTTATGGGAAGAAGCAAAAAGGAAGCCGACGAAGGGGAAAAGAAAAAGCTTGCGGCAAAAATAGAGGAGCTGTCGAAAAGCGTTACCGATATGGCGGACGAAATAGCCCAGCTAAACGGGGAAATGGCGGAGCTGGGCGAGGAGATACGCAAGAGAATGCTGGTTATCCCCAACATAATCGACGAAAGCGTGCCCATCGGCAGGGACGACAGTGAAAACGTGGAGGTGGAGCGTTTCGGCGAGCCTGCGGTACCCGATTTTGAGATTCCCTATCACACCGATATAATGGAGGCAAGAGACGGCATAGACCTTGACAGCGCAAGGAGAACCAGCGGCAACGGCTTTTACTATCTTAAGGGAGACATTGCAAGGCTTCATTCCGCAGTATTGAGCTATGCAAGGGACTTTATGATAGACAAGGGCTTTACCTACTTTATCCCTCCCTTTATGATAAGGAGCAATGTTGTAACGGGGGTTATGAGCTTTGCCGAAATGGAGAATATGATGTATAAGATCGAGGGCGAGGATCTTTATCTTATCGGCACCAGCGAGCATTCCATGATCGGCAGGTTTATAGACACGTTTTTGGAGGAAAAGGATCTGCCTCAGGCTCTCACGAGCTATTCCCCCTGCTTCAGAAAAGAGGTGGGCGCACACGGCATAGAGGAAAGGGGCGTTTACCGCATTCACCAGTTCGAAAAGCAGGAAATGGTGGTGGTGTGCAGACCCGAGGACAGCATGGATTGGTTTAAAAAGCTGTACAGCTACACGGTGGAGCTGTTCAGAAGCCTTGACATTCCCGTAAGGACCTTGGAGTGCTGTTCGGGAGATTTGGCGGACTTAAAGGTCAAGAGCATTGACGTAGAGGCATGGTCTCCCCGCCAAAAGAAGTATTTTGAGGTGGGAAGCTGCTCGAATTTAGGGGACGCACAGGCAAGAAGACTGGGAATAAGGGTAAAAAACAAGGAAAAGGGCAATTATTTCCCCCACACTCTTAACAATACGGTAGTCGCTCCCCCCAGAATGCTGATTGCCTTTTTGGAGAATAATCTGCAGGCCGACGGTTCGGTCAGGATTCCCCAGCCCCTGAGAATGTATATGGGCGGAAAGGATAAGATTTGAATGCCGCTGCCCTCGGTTTTTTAACAAGAAAAGGGCGGGGGACGTTTGGATTATGATTATCAAAAAAACAAAAAAGGAGAAACCAAAATGGACATCAAAGCAAAAATCGAAGAAGTGGTAAATAAGGTAAAAAGCGACAAGGACTTTGCGTCAAAATTTCAGAAGGAGCCCATCAAGGCGGTTGAAGAGGTTTTAGGCGTGGATCTTCCCGACGATCAGATCAAGAGCGTTATTGAGGGCGTTAATGCAAAGGTTAATTTTGACGGTATTGCCGACAAATTAGGCGGTCTTTTCGGCAAGAAATAATTAACCTCAACAAGGGGCGGCACCGCACAGGCTTTTGTTACGGCTTTGTGCGGTGCAGTGATTTCAATGAGGGACAGCGCCCCGAATTTATGAAAAATCCGGGAC
>DNUB01000298.1:5895-6015 GCA_003508605.1 Oscillospiraceae bacterium
CCGAATTTATGAAAAATCCGGGACAGGGTCCCCTCAGTCCTTCAGCGGAGAAACGGATCCCCCGCTGAAGGACTGAACGGAGCCCGCCGCCTAATAGGGCTATGCCTTTTGCTTGCCGCA
>DNUB01000298.1:6324-6789 GCA_003508605.1 Oscillospiraceae bacterium
AGGCGGGGGGCATCGGATTTTGATTATGCTGATTTTTGCCTAAAAATAATCAATCCTTGGGGTTGATTTCCGCAAATCTTTGTTTATTTTTAGACGAGAATCAGTATTATACCGAACGCAGCCGTTTCCGCAAAAAACCGCAGCGTCCTTCACACTGTCGGCACGGTCAGTGTGCGGATAGGAGCAGGCAGGAAATTGAATCGTCACAGGTGCGGCGGCTGTCTTTGGAAAACAGCGGAGGAAAATATGAGGCTTTTTAAAAAAACCGCAGGGCTTGCCGTCCTGATGCTTGTGCTCCCCGCCGTTCTGCTTTTAGCCGAGGGAAGGATATCCGCCGCAGAGGAGAATCGGGTATACGGGGAAGGCTTTTCCGAATGCTTTGAATACGGCGACTGGCTTTACTACGACAGGGGAGATCATATCCGAATCTGCGGCTATAGGGGGATAGAGGAAAGCATAACCCTT
>DNUB01000298.1:7051-14420 GCA_003508605.1 Oscillospiraceae bacterium
GGGATAGAGGAAAGCATAACCCTTCCCTCGGAGATAGACGGAAAAAGGGTAACCGAGGTTTCCGACAGGGAGCATGAAACAAATAACTCCGTTAAAAGGGAGAAAAGCACCTTTTTCGACCCTTTGAACACGGTCACCAAAAAGGTAGTCGTTTCCGAGGGCATAAGGCTTATCGGCGAGGGGACGTTTTCGGGAAGCATAATAGAAAAGGCGGTTCTGCCCGAAAGCCTGGAGGAGATAGAGGCTTTCGCCTTTTACGAATGTAAGAACTTAAGCCTTGCGGAGATACCGAAAAACGTAAGGATAATAGGAGAAAAGGCGTTTTATTCCGCAGGTCTTGAGGAAATTATCCTTAAGGAAGGGCTGGAGATTATAGGAAGCTGCGCCTTTTCGCTGAATCCGCTGAAGGCGGTGAGCATTCCCTCCACCGTGGCGGAAATAGGCGAGTGGGCGTTTTCCTCAACGGAAATAGAGGATATAATTCTGCCGAAAAATCTTACCAAGGTGGACAAATGCGTCTTTTCCAACTGTGAGAAATTAAAAAGAGCCTGCATAAGCGAGGGCACGGAGAGGATAAAGGATTCGGTTTTTTCCGGCTGCCGAAGTCTTGAGGAGGTTTATTTTCCCTCCACGCTGACGGGAATATCCCCGATCTTTTGGGAGAACGACAGCTTAAAAAGCCTCCACTTTGCGTCGGAGGAAAGCCGCTGCGAATTTTTAACGGACGGCAGCATATGGGACTCTCTGTTTAGCTGCAGGAACAAGGACGAAGGGGAAAAGGAAAAGGCATATCTTGTCTTTGAGGGCTTAAATATAACCTATAATACCCCGGTGCCCGAGCCGCCTCCCCCCGTCCATGAAAGCGGTTTCAGCCTTGACGGGGCTGCGGCTGCTTTTATGGCAATTACCGCCTTGGGCTTTTTGTGCACCTTAATATTTTTATGTCTGCTGATAAAAAGCAAAAGAACCGCAGCAGGGAAAAAGGCGGAGGAAACAAAGGAGGAGGGCTTTCACCCTCAGGTGCTGGGAATATGGCACTGCGAAAGGTGCGGCACCGCCAACGGTCCCGTTGCGAATTACTGTTACAGCTGCGGAAAAAAACGCAGCGGCGAAAGCGGCAAGCCGCCGCAGGACGCTTGTCAAAAAGGAGGCGGGCTGAAATGAAATTGGGGAAAATCATATCGGCTTTGTGGGGTCTTGTTTTTGCCGTCCTATGGGTCAGTCCCGTTTTTTCAATCGGGGATAATCAAGACGAAAGCCAAATCGGCAAACTGCATAGAAGCGGCGACTGGCTTTACCGCGAAAGGGGAAGCTGCGCCTCGGTATGCGGCTATTTGGGCAACGAAAAGCATATAACCGTACCCTCGGAGGTTGACGGAAAAAAGGTGCTTGAAATATCCCTTATGGACGATTTGGACTACGGATATTACAGCTTTTTTATGGAAGAAGTAAAATTTTCCTTAGTTCCGGGTACGGGAGATTCCGAGGGGGAAAAACAGGAGCTGTGGGCATATATAAAAAGGGAAAATCCCCAAACCGAAGGAGTAACCCTGCCGGACACCGTCAAAAAAATAAAGGCTTACGCCTTTTACGACTGCATAAGCCTTAAAAGAGCAGAGCTGCCCCAAGGACTCGAGATCATAGAGGAAAGTGCCTTTGAGGGCTGTGAAAATCTGGAAAGGGCGGAGCTGCCCACGGGACTCAGAAGGGTGGGCCGCTGCTGCTTCAAGGGAACGGCAATCTCCTCCCTTACCCTCCCCGAAAGCCTTTCATATATCGAGGAGGAGGCGTTTTCGTGCTGCGATATATCAAGTCTTGTGATTCCTGCGGGAGTAAGGTATATGGAAAACAACGCCTTTTCCGACTGCCTGCGGCTGAAAGCCGTAAGCTTTTCCGAGGGAACGGAAAGGGTGAACCTGCTCGCCTTCGGCAGCCGGAGCAGTTTTGAAGAAATACATATACCGAAAAGCGCAAAAAGGATATATCTTACGGGATATGAATATTTTACAAAAATATATTTCGCCGCCGATCGGGAAAAAACGGAAAGGGCTATGAGCATAAGCGATTTTCACCACCTTGTTTCCAACGTAAAAAATCTTTATTTCGGCGAGGGGGAGGAGCTTCCCGCCGAAGGCTCCCCTGCAAATACCCTAAAAACCGTCTTTATGATAACCGGGACTGTGTTTTCCGTCTCGTTTTCAGCGGTGCTTTGCCTGTATATTATGGAAAGGGTAAAAAACCGACCCAAGAGGGACTTAAGTCGTGGGAACGTTCTTGCCGCCTTTAACGGGGCAGGCGGGACGGTATGCAAAAAATGCGGAGCGGAATGCGGCGAAAACGGAAAATACTGCTGCAGCTGCGGTCATAAAATAAAACGAGGATAAAAGAAAAAAATGAAAGCTTTTAAGGGAATCTGCAAAAGACTCTTGCGGGCAAAAACGAATAGGGCGCACCGCCCGCTTCGTCAATCCGTCTCGGCGGGCGCGGGTTTGCTTTCCTGTTCCCATTTGCCGTCCCTCCTCGGATTGTCGATTCTTTTGTCCCTGCTTGCCGCCGGGTTCTCTATGCAGGGGGTATATGCCGAAAGGGACGAATGTCTTGTATTCGACGAATGGCTTTACTACGACAGGGGAGACCATATCTGCATCTGCGGCTATAATGGGATAGAGGAAAGCATAACCCTTCCCTCGGAGATAAACGGAAAAAGGGTAACCGAAACCTCCGAAAGGGCAAAGGAAAAGGAGGGCTTTTTCGATCCCTTCAACACGGTCACAAAAGAGGTGACTGTAGCCCCGGGGGTATGGCTTATCGGAAAAGGTACGTTTTCCAATAGCAATATAGAAAAAATAACTCTGCCCGAAAGTCTGGAAGAAATAGGAGAAGGTGCATTTTACGGGTGCGGGGGCTTAAAGTCCGTCAAAATACCCGAAAAGGTAAAAATCATAGGAGGAGAAGCCTTTAACGGCTGCGGAATCGAGGAAATAGCCCTTTACGAGGGGCTGGAAAGCATAGGGGAGCGAGCCTTTTCCCGATGTCCGCTGAAGAAGCTGCAAATTCCCTCCACCGTGGTAAAAATAGGCGGCTATGCCTTTTCCTCCACCAAAATAGAGGAGGTAATTCTGCCGAAGGATTTAGCGGCGGTGGAAATGGGGGTTTTCTACAACTGCTTGGAGCTTAAACGTGCTTGTATAAGCGAAGGCACCATGGCGTTAAAGGACAGCGTCTTTTTTAACTGTGACAGCTTGGAGGAGGTATATTTTCCCTCCACTATGATAAAAGCCTCCGTGATTTTTAAAAACAACCGCAATTTAAAGGGTCTGTACTTTGCGTCTGAGGAAAGCAGATGCAAAATTCTGCTTGGAGGAGAACTGTGGAAAACGCTTTTCTGGTACGAGAGCGAATATAGTACAACAAAGGAGGAATACAGCTATAAGTATAAGGATCCGAAAATAACCTTCGGCGCTGCCCTCCCCGAGCATATTCCCGTTTCAGGGTATGCTCACCCCCCCGACCCCGATTCCGTTACCGAATCCGCACCTGCGGAAAAAAACAGCTCCCGGCAGGGGAGCGAACCGATAATTTTTATAGCGGTTACCGTCTTGGGGGCGTTTTTGACAGCGGTATTTCTGTATATGGGCGTAAAGCTCAAAGCAGGGCGGACAAAGGAAAGGGCAGGCGGCGGGGAAAGGAAGGACGGAGGCTTTCGTACCGAGGTGCTGGGAGTATGGCAGTGTAAAAAATGCGGTACGGTCAACAGTCCCATTGCCGCCTTTTGTTACCGCTGCGGAAGAAAAAGGCGGGAGGAGGAAAAGCAGCCCCGTCGGAAATAAGGTTAAGGAAATTGGGTTTAGGGCGAAAAATGTTAAGGGAATTGGGTTTAGGGCGAAAAATGTTAAGGGAATTGGGTTTAAGGCAAAAAATGTTAAGAAAACCGGGATTAAGGGGAAAAGAGGTGTTTAAAAATAAGAATCGGAAAAATTATATCGCTGCTGCTGGGAGCGGCATTTGCCGTTTTAACCGCAGGATCCGTTTTTGCCGAGTATGAGGACTCCGGCGAATCCGACAGGCTTTTAAGAAGCGGCGATTGGGTATATCGGGATATGGGCGGTTATATATCCGTCTGCGGCTATCTGGGCGAGGGGGAGCACATAACCGTTCCCTCGGTTATAGACGGCAGGGAGGTGCTGGAAATATCAAATTGCTCTTCCCGCGGATACGATTCCTATAACAGCTTTTTTATGTATGAAGAGCCGGTCCTTTATGTTGATTCCGAAGGGCGGGAATGGGAGGAAAAGGCATATTATTACATGCCCTGCTCCGCCGCCAAGCGCATAACTCTGCCCGATACGGTCAAAAGAATCGGAAAGGGAGCGTTTATTAACCGTTACGGTCTTGAACAGATAGATTTTCCCGACGGGCTCGAGATCATAGGCGAATATGCCTTTGCTCAAAGCCGTGAGCTTAAGGAAGTAATTCTTCCCCCGGAACTGAAAATGATAGGAGCGTATTGCTTTTTATCCTCGGGGATCAGTTCGGCTCGGCTTCCTCAGGGGCTTTTATATATAGGAGCAGGCGCATTTTCCGATTCCGACATAGTGCAGCTGGAGCTTCCCCCGGACGTTCGGTATATGGAAGACAACGCATTTTCACACTGCAGGGCACTGAAAAAAATAAGCCTGTCCGAGGGTACAAGGGAAATACCCAATACGTCCTTTGTGGGCTGCATAGCCCTTAAGGAGGTGGAGCTGCCCGAGGGCATAGCCGAAATAGGCTTATCCGCCTTTGAGGAGTGCACAAGCCTTAAAGAGCTGCATATGCCCAAAAGTGCGGAAAAGGTTTATTTTAGTGTAAACCCCATATCCTTGGAGGATATATATTTTGCGGGGGACATGGAAAGCGTGGAGCTTATAACAGTCGACGGGAGCAAGCTGCGCTCGGCTGTTTTCGAGGGTGAAAACGACCCATCCTACGATGGCATAAGGCTTCATTTCGGCAAAAAGGAGGAGTCTCCCGCCGAAGCCG
This sequence comes from Oscillospiraceae bacterium, assembly GCA_003508605.1. Taxonomy (GTDB): domain Bacteria; phylum Bacillota; class Clostridia; order Oscillospirales; family Ruminococcaceae; genus Ruminiclostridium_E. The sequence goes on from DNUB01000298.1 coordinate 12,074, forward strand.
AGCGCACCTCAAAGGAAAACGGGCAGCTGCCGGGTGAGGGGCTTTCCGATAAAGGGGCGGCCGGGAGTCCGAAAAAGGTTATTTTTATGATAACGGCGATCTTCTTTTCCCTTACCTTTTTAACCGCACTTTTCTTTTACCTGGGGCAAAAGAGGAAAAGCGAACCCCGGACGGCAGCGGATCAAGGCAATGCGCTTACAAGGATTAACCGAAAGGAAACCGCCGTTTGCAAAAAATGCGGCGCAGAGGTGGGATACAGCAAGGGCTACTGTTATAACTGCGGTCACAAGATAAAGGGCGGATAAGGGCGGCGCAGCTCAATAAAGTCTTTAAGCACCCTTTCGGATATGGGAGTAAATATGAAATTTTTTAAAAAACGGGTAAATTTTGTTCCCGCATTTCTTGCTGCGGCAATTATGCTTATTCCTTTCGCACAGGGCGTTTTTGCGGAGGATACGGACGGCGGTTACGGCGGGAATGGCGAAAAATGCCTTGAAAGCGGGGATTGGCTTTATTACGACAGGGGAGATCATCTGTGCGTCTGCGGCTACGACGGATTGGACGAGAGGGCGGTTATTCCCTCGGAAATAGACGGAAAAGAGGTTTGGGAAATCTCCTGCCGCCGTCATTTGGGGTGGAAGGACGAAATGAAATGGCGTTTTATCTCCCCCCGCAACAAATCCACCAAGGAAATAATAATCCCCGAGGGAGTAAGGGCTATCGAATCAAAGGCCTTTTACGGCTGTCAGGCGGAGAGCATAATTTTGCCGAAAAGCCTGAAAACAATAGAATACGAAGCCTTTTACAGAAGCGGGATCCTCGGTATTGAGATTCCCGAAGGCGTAAAGGTCATCGGCAGCGGCGCATTTTCCGACAGTGCAGTGGAGGAGGTGTGGCTGCACGAGGGTCTGGCCGCAATATATGGCAGAGCCTTTGAAGGGACGTGGATAAAGAGGATAAGCCTTCCCTCTACCGTAACGGAAATAGGGTACAGGGCTTTTGCGGGTTCAAAATTAGAGGAGATAATACTGCCAAAGGACCTGCTTAGGGTGGAAATGTACATGTTCAGAGACTGCAGACGGCTTAAAAGGGTGTGTATAAGCGAAGGCACAATGGTGCTGGAGGAGGGGATATTTTATTCCTGCGAAGAATTGGAGAGTGTGTATTTTCCCTCAACAATCTCAAGCTCCGAACGGATATTCCAAAACAACGAAAGCTTAAAGGCTCTGTCCTTTGCCGGAGACGAAAGAGACTGCCTCATGGCCTTTGGCAGGGATATGACGGATACCCTGTTCGAGTACGACAGAACCTGGAAAGAGGAGGAGAGGGAAGCAAGAGCCCTTTTTGAAAGCCTGACGCTTACCTATAACTCGCCGGTGCCGATAAGCATACCGGTGCTTTTGCCTTCCTGTCTGCCTGCGAAGGGGGAGGAGCTTGAGGGCATTTCCTTATTTTTTGCAATAACCGCCTTGACGGGATTTGTAGGGACGGCGGTTTTTACCGTGCTGTCGATAAAAGCGGGGAGAAGGGCCGCCCGCAAAAAGATCTCCTCGGCGGCGGAGGACGGCAGCGGCTTTCGCCCCGAGGTTTTAGGTCTGTGGCACTGTAAAGGGTGCGGCGCCGCCAACGGCTCCATAGCAAATTACTGCTGCCGCTGCGGAAGAAAAAGGGAGTAACCCGCTATCCGTTCACCCCCAGAACTCCCCCCGCCGCCCCCGTGAGCCAGCAGACCAAAGCCTTGCCGAAAAATCCGCCGAAGGAAACATCGCCAAAGGCAAGACCCAATACCAGGCAGATCAGCAGCAGCCCGCTGCCGCACAGCAAGCCCTGCTTTATGCCCTCCCGCCTTTTCTGTCTGCCTAAGATAAAGCCCCCCGCAAGGCAGCCGCAGGACAGGGCAAGCAGGCTGAGGAAATAGCTCCATTCCACGGGGAACTGCATTATCCACATAATAAGCGCATTAAATATCAGCGCAAGCCCGCAGACCGCCCCGCCTGCAAGAAGCGACAGGATAAAGGGCAGGAACAAATGTTTTTTCAGCGACTTAAACCTTTTCATATTTCCCCCTTTAAAAGCTTTGTACAAGTTTATGAGGAAGGGGGCGGAATTATCACAGGAAAAAGCGTATTAAAGATTACTGCGGGATTTACGAGAGCGGGTAAATTTCAGCACAACCTTCCCAAAAGCGAGCATTTTTTAGCACAACCTTTCTGAAAGCAGACATAAATCAGCACCTCGTACCCGAAATCAAGCACAAATCAGCACAACATATCTAAAAGCGGGCAAAAATCCGCACAACTTTTCTGAAAGCGGGTAAAAATCAGCACAACTGTCCTGACAGCACGAA
>DNUB01000094.1:0-3477 GCA_003508605.1 Oscillospiraceae bacterium
TCGGGGAGTTGCCCCTCATTGAAAGATAAGGAGAAATTATATGAGTAATTGGTTTACAATAGATAAAATAGATGAAAACACTTATATAATAAGCGAATACAGACACTGGGAAGAGACTCACAGCTACCTGTTAAACGGAAGAAACAAAAGCCTGTTGATTGACACGGGTCTTGGGATATGCAATATTTACGACGAAGTAATCAAGATTACGGATAAGCCTGTCGTTGCCGTCGCAACCCATATTCATTGGGATCATATAGGCGGGCATAAATTTTTTCCGAATTTTTACGCTCACGAAGAGGAACTGGGCTGGCTGAACGGTGAATTTCCTTTGTCTGTCGATACGGTCAGAGAAATGGTGGTTGACCGATGTGAATTGCCGGAGGATTTTGATGTAAGCGACTACAAAATGTTTCAGGGCATTCCCGCAAGAGTGTTAAGAGATAGAGACACAATAGATATAGGCGGCAGAATAATTGAGGTGCTCCACACTCCCGGTCATTCTCCCGGGCATATGTGTTTTTGGGAAAAGGAATCAGGGTATCTTTTTACGGGAGATTTGGTATATAAGGATACATTGTTTGCTTACTATCCCTCCACAGATCCTAAGGCTTATTTAAATTCCTTGGAGAAAATTGCTCTTTTGCCCGCCAAAAAGGTATTTCCTGCACATTATTCCTTGGATATCCGCCCTGAAATTATTATCAGAATGAGAGAAGCTTTCAGAGACTTAGAGAAAAAAGGACTTTTGCACCATGGCAGCGGCACTTTTGATTACGGAGATTGGTCTATATGGCTGTGATTTTTGATATGAAGAATTACAGGTTCAGTTTTAATGTTTGGGGAATGCTTTTGTTTTTGGCTATTATGCTGCCAAACCTTATTTGGTTTTTTGTACCCGCATCAAATGATATTTTAAGAAGCGATTCCGTCACACCCAATATTGATATGATCGCTTCAATATGTCAAGTATTGATGGCGGCAGCTTTATGTGTTATAATAAATCAAAAGAGCAAAAAAATAAGTTTTTCACTATTGACTGTTTCAACAATAATTTGCTGCTTATTGTATTATGCAAGCTGGATATTTTATTATATAGGGGCTGTAAATGTAATTGTTATATTGGGACTGACAATTTTGCCGTGTTTAGCGTTTTTGTTTTTTGCTCTTGATAGAAGGAATTTTTTTGCATTGGTTTTTGCTTCTGTTTTCACAATATTGCATTTAATATACAGTTTAGTAAATCATATTGTATAAATTCGGTAAATTTTAAAGTGAGGAAATACATAAATGGCAAAAGTAATTCTGATTTGCGGAAAAATCTGCTGCGGCAAAAGCACCTACGCTAAAAACCTTCGAAGCCAAAATAACGCTGTTGTTTTATCAGTAGACGAGATAATGCTTGCCCTATTTGGTCAGTATGTGGGTGAAAAGCATGACGAATATTGTGAAAATCTGCAAAAATACCTTTTTAAAAAATCCTTGGAGCTTATAGAAACGGGAACAAACGTAATTCTGGATTGGGGTTTCTGGCAAAGGGACGAAAGGGAGGAGGCAAAAAGCTTTTTCGAAAGACGTAACATAAATTGCGAGCTGCATTACATAGATATAAGCGATCAAGCTTGGGCGGAGCGTGTAAAAAAGCGAAATCTCACCACCGAGCACGGAGAACCCACCGACTATTATATTGACGAAAATCTTGCAAAAAAATTTAATTCTATGTTTGAACCTCCCTCAGAGGAGGAATTTGATAAATGTATCAAAGGTTGAAAATATGAAAAAATAATTTTTCTTAATAAAGAAAGGAAGCACTATGAAACATTTACTTAAAATGATGGACTTATCCACCGAGGAAATAACGGATATTCTTAATCTTGCCGATCAGCTTAAGTATGAGCTTAAGCACGGGATCGCCCACGATTATCTTAAGGGAAAAACCTTGGGAATGATCTTCGAGAAGGCCTCCACCAGAACAAGGGTAAGCTTTGAAACGGGTATGTATCAGCTTGGAGGATATCCCCTGTTTTTGTCCTCGGGCGATATGCAGATCGGCAGGGGAGAGCCTGTTCAGGATACGGCCAGGGTTTTGTCCCGCTATCTTGACGGGATAATGATAAGAACCTTTAAGCAAAGCGAGGTCGAGGATTTAGCCAAATACGGCAGTATTCCCATTATTAACGGATTAACCGATTTTTGTCACCCTTGCCAGGTGCTTGCCGACCTGCTCACTGTACGGGAGTATAAGAATAAGCTTGACGGTCTTAATATGTGCTATATCGGCGACGGCAACAATATGGCAAACTCTCTTATTGTAGGCTGCCTTAAGGCGGGCATGAACGTTTCGGTTGCCTGTCCCGACGGATACCGTCCCGACAGCTCGGTGCTTGAATTTACAAAGGATTATGATAACTTTAAGCTTACAGGCGTTCCTATGGAGGCCGCTGCTGACGCCGACGTGCTGTTTACCGACGTTTGGGCGTCTATGGGGCAGGAGGGAGAAGCCGAGAAGAGGAAAATTGCCTTTAAGGGATATCAGATAAACGATGAGATCATGTCGGCGGCTCATTCGGACGCTATGGTGCTGCACTGTCTGCCTGCTCACCGGGAAGAGGAGATCACCGCCAAGGTTTTTGAGGAGCATTCCAAGGAAATATTTGACGAGGCGGAGAATCGGCTTCACGCTCAAAAGGCGGTTATGGTAAAGGTTATGGGCGAATAACCGATGGGATTATTGAATAATATGCTGAAAAATATTGCCGAAGGTCTTTTAGGCGGCTATGGCTCCAAGGATCCTCAAAATCCGTCAAAGAACTCTTCATCGGCTTTTGACCCTCCCATCCCTCCCCCCAAGCCCGCCAGAGAGGTTAAGAACATCCTTTATGACGGCGAGGACGGAAATACGGAAATAACCTACTCCTTTATGCTCAGCAGGGATTTTGCGGACAGCTATTCCAATGCGGGGGAGATTGACTATCTTGCGGTATACAATCCCGATTGTAATGAGGAATTTTGCGATTATAGCATAGGAGATTCCGCCTTTATTGTTTCAAGTGCACCGGAAAACGAAATTTATGATATGATAGAAAATTATAAGCGTTCAGGTACTCCGGACGGGGTTTACAGCTTTGAAAGGGTTGGCAATATGGGTTCAAGGGTTTATTTCAAGGCTTGTACTCTTCTTCGGGGAGTGGTGCTGTATTTTTATGCAATCGACCGGGGAATAAGCTATACCAATAATTATATCGGAGTTATGTACGAAAAAAATCTTTTGGGTACCCCCTTAGAAGCTAAGCTGAAGGGCGAGGTGGACGAAGCGGTCAGAAGCTATAGGGAGGCGGTGCAGCCGCCTGCGAGGTAATTTAGTATGGACGAATACAGGCCCAAATTTAATTCCGAAAAAGAAGTGCTTGGGCTTTTTCGACAAGCCGACGCTGTTTTTGGCGGCTTGCCGCTAAAAACAAAAATCGGGCTAAAGCC
>DNUB01000094.1:3752-3917 GCA_003508605.1 Oscillospiraceae bacterium
ATTATCGCAATTTAGGGGGAAACCTTGATGGTTTCCCCCTAAGACCCTTTTCATTACGAAAAAGAAATGTTTGGGATTTTTCGACAGTCTGAAGCTTATGCTTTTCAAAAATCCTTTGAAAAATTCGGATAAATTCATTTACCACTGCTTTCAATACTTTCAATC
>DNUB01000308.1 GCA_003508605.1 Oscillospiraceae bacterium
GGCGGTTTCGCCGTGCGGGGATTTTGATTTGCAATGCTTTTTTCCTTATTTTTTGCGGGGGTGCTGCTGCGGGGCTTTTTGAACTGCGTTTGGCTTTTTTCTGTGTTGACTTATGGGAATTTTTTCGTCCTGCGGGCGTGCTGCCATTTTGGACGTTGGCGGTTGAAGGGGTTGTTTTTTCTTGGTAGGCTTATTTTGCTTTTTTGAGTCCGTTGGTGCGGTCATTAAAAATGTTGTGCGGGGGTTTGGGGCAGCTCTTAAATAGTAGGTGTAGTGTTCTTTGCTTTTGTTCTGTCGTTCTGTTTTGGACGCTTTTTATTTTATTTTTTTACGATTTTGGGAGGAGAGACGAATTTTTTTCTGTGCCTTTCCCGACGGCAGGGCTTTTGTAAATTGAGCGAGCCTGCATTTTTGCCCGTTTTTGGGAAAAATGCAGGCTCGTTTTGACCGGGGCGCATTTATGCTGTTTTTAACCGGTTTAACGCCGCCGCCGTCAAAATCACGGTCTATGTCTGTAATATTTATTTTCCGTCACCTGCTCGGGATAAATCAGGACTCTGTCCTCCGCCGTAATCCCCGACAAAATCTCGGTTTTATCCGAAAGCTCTATTCCCGTTTCAATATTTTTTCTTACGGAAATGCCCTTTTCGAGCACATAGACATATTCTCCCGCCTCGTCCTGAGCAATGGCGGTATAGGGCAGCATTGTAAGAGTCCTTTCTTCCCCCGTTATAAGCTGCGCCGTTACCGAATAGCCCGCTCTCAGCATTTCCGTATCGCCCTTTTCTATTGCTACGGTAACGTCAACCACCGTTTCGGGCAAGGGAGCTGCGCTTGCGGTTAATGTATAGGCATTTTCTCCCATGCCCTCGACCCTGCCCGAATATTCACCTTCCATGAGGGCGGCACCGCTTAGCCGCACTTGCTGTCCTATTTCTATAAGGGATATGTCGGCTTCGTTCACCGCCACAACCGCAAACCACCCTTCTCCCTGCTTAACGACAGTGCCCTTGGCGGTTACCGTGGGACAGTATCGGCATATTTCCGCTCCTACCGTTTCCGCAATCGGCACCATGCTCTGCACCGCATCGGGAACGGCAAAGGCGGTATAGCCCGCCGTAACGCCCAGTGCGGCTATTGCTGCTATTTTAAGGAGAGACAGATTTTTTCTTTTTTTAGTCGTTTTCATTTTTATTCGGTCCTTTCTTTCACTATTTTTTTATGTTGTATTTCAAATAGCCTTTATTGATTGATTTATTTATTGCTTTAGAAAAAATTTTATTCCGCCGCCTTACTATTGTGCCGAAAAAATAATGGAATATGTTAGAATAATTGAAAAAAACAGGTATAAAATATCCCTTGTGGAAAAGAAAAAATTACACCGTTTTAACTATTGCTCCCCCGACCGATTCCCGAAGCTTTTATGTGCCGAAGGGCTGTCGAAAAACGGGGAAGAAGGCCGCAGAAATATGCGCATATTTCAAGAATTTCCGACGAAGCATTTCGACACCCGGGAGGCGGAAATAGTTAGGGGAGCAATATAAAGGAGATGATTGTGTGAACCTTATACCTTGCAGCGAAAATTGCAGGCATCAAAAGGACGGCTATTGCTGTTTGGAGGAGTACGGGGCTATAACCGACGCCGCCGCCTCTCCCTGCGCTTATTTTGCCGAAAAAGAAAAGGTCTCGGAAAACGCAAGCACCGCAAACAATAAAAAGCAAGGAGGAATGTAACAGTGATAAAAGCGGAAAATCTTACCAAAATTTATTCTCCCTGCGGCGGCTGCCCCGTAACCGCCCTTGACGATATAAGCCTTGAGGTTGCCGACGGAGAGTTTTTGGCGGTAGTAGGCGCATCCGGTTCGGGGAAAACCACCCTAATGAACATAATAGGCTGTCTCGATATGCCCACCGAGGGGAGATACTGCCTGGACGGCACCGATGTTTCCACCCTCGATTCAAGAGGACTGAGCAGCGTGCGCAGCAAAAAAATAAGCTTTGTGTTTCAGGGCTTTAACCTTATTCCCACGCTTACCGCCGCCGAAAACGTTGAGCTGCCTCTTATTTACCGCAGAATGGCCGCCGCTCAAAGGAAAGAGATTGTGAAGCAGGCCTTGGAGGCGGTGGGGCTGGAAAAAAGAGCAAATCACCTTCCCCTGGAGCTTTCGGGAGGGCAGCAGCAAAGGGTGGCTATCGCCAGAGCCTTTGCCTCCGACGCACCCCTTATTCTGGCGGACGAGCCCTGCGGCAATCTTGACAGCAAAGCGGGGGAAACGGTAATGTCAATGCTCCGCCAAATGAATAAGATGGGGAAAACGGTGGTGCTTATTACTCACGATAACGCCGCCGCCAAAACGGCGGACAGAGAGCTGAGAATTTCGGACGGAAGGATCTGTGTCTGATGAATTACGGTAATTTCTCGGGAATAATAAAGAGCATCAAAAGAGGAAGAGGACGCTCCTGGCTGACCTTGTGCAGCGTGGCTGTGGGAGTGTTTGCGGTGGTTGTGATCTCGGGCATAGGCTCGATAGGATCGGAGCGGATAAGCTCCACCATGATGACTATGGGGATAAACTCGGCCATGGTGCAGGCCTCCGACGAGGACAGCACCGTCGCTCTGACAAGGGAGGACGTGGCGGCCTTCGGCAGATTGCAGGGTGTCAATAAGGCAATGCCCTTAATGGCGGCTATGAGCCGGTCGGTTATTTTAGAGAACTGCGTAAACTGTTACGCCTGGGGCGTAGATGAGGACGCAAGGGAGATTATTTCCATAGAAGCGGTTTACGGCAGGCTTATCGACAATCACGATGTGGAAAACCGTTCCTGCGTATGCGTTATAGACGAGGATATTGCCCGACAAACCTATGGGCGGGGCAATATAGTGGGGAAAAAAATAAAGCTGCTTTTAAACGGCAGCTATTATGAATTTGAGGTGGTAGGCGTCGCCAAATCGGGAATAACGGGACTGCAAAGCATGATGGCGGGAATAATTCCCGATTTTGCCTATATTCCCTATTCCACCATGCAGGATATAACGGGCAAAAGCTCTTTTGACAAGATTGCGCTTTTACTTGACAGCAAAAGCGCAGACGAAAACCTTACGGAAACCCTTACCGAACAGGTGAACGGCATAAAGAAATGCGAGGGCAGCCTGGTTATCAACAATTTTCAATCCCAAAAGGGACAGCTTACCGATATCCTTTCGGTGGTGACCACCGTTTTGTCGTTGATTGCGGGGATAAGCCTTATTGTGTCCGGCATAACCGTAATGACCACCATGCTGGTAAGCGTGGGAGAAAGAAAGCGGGAGATCGGCATAAAGAAGTCTATCGGCGCAAAAAGCGGGGATATTATGTGGGAGTTCTTATCGGAAAGCGTACTGCTTACCGCCTTGGGCAGCTGTTTGGGAATAATTCTTGCGCTGCTGTGCTGCTTTATCGGCTGTGCCGCCTTGTCCGTGCCCTTTACCGCTCCCGTGGGGGCGGCCGCTCTTTCCTTTGCCTTTTCGGTATTTATGGGAGCGGTATTCGGCGTTTACCCTGCCGGAAAGGCGGCGGGAATGAAGCCTATCGACGCACTCAGGAGTTAAAGGACAGCTGCGGCGGGGAATAGAACCCGAGTTTTTAACGGGGGCAATACCCGGATTTTTAATAAATTCGGGGCTGACCCTCTCGAAAAACGCCCGTATTGATTTTCGAACAGACTTACAGCTCTCCGTCAACATTTTCCCAAACGAAGGCGACGGCGTCCTTATAGCTCATTTTATGCTTTATTGCATAAAAAACCTTTGCGTCCAGCATATTTTTGACGTACAGAGACCGTCTGCTGCTATGTTCAGCATACGCTGAAATTCCTCTGCGGAAAGACCCAGAAGCAAGCCTATCCGAATCAGTACGTTTCTTGTGGGAATGCGTGTTCCGTTCAGTATCTGATATCCGTAGCTGCGGTCAAGGTCAAGGGCGGAAATGCAGTCCCCCCGTGAGATTCCCGCATGCTCCAGACAGACGCTCAGAAAATCTCTCAGGTCAGGACAAAGATTTTCCTTTATCAGCTCCTCGTCAAATTCCGCATCTTTTTCAAGCTTCTTTTCAATATCCGATGTAAGCATCTTTACCTCCTATGCGTTTTCGACAACGACATGCTTTACGGTCATATTGTCGCCGACAAACGAAAGCCCTCCGCATATTTTAGCCGCTATCTTTTTCGGAAGCACCACCGAAAACTCCGTGCATGACAAAACGGGACTAATTCCCAGATTGTCCGTTCTTCTGATAAGCGGCGATCTGTCCTCCCCGTAGATCTGAACCGTTTCCGCAAATTCAAATATATGATTTTGAATATAACCGAAGGTGTGCATATACAGTGCTTGATATTTCTGATCCTCTTTCGGCGATTTAGGCGAATATTCGGTTTGGAAGGTCAGCTTAATGTCGCCGTCAAAGCAGTCAAAGGCATATTGGGGAATGTATTTCGTCATATTTCCGTCCCAATCCGTAGTGTGATATTTTTCAAAATCCGCCGAAATCTTAACGCCGTTATCGGAAAACGAAACGCTGTATTCTGCAGCCCCGTCCTCGGGCAGACTGACAGCGCCGATATCAAAGCTGTGGAGCGTCTCCTCCGAGGTCTCAAGCAGTACGGATTTTATGGCAACGTTATAGGTATCAAAGCCGAACCCGCCGTTAAGAGCCTCGATCCCCGATCTTGTAAGCACAAGGGAAAATTTCCGGCTTTCCCTTTCTATCGGAATAGCTCCCGTTATGTCGGCCTCGGGGGGATCGCTTTCCGATGCGCAATAGCTTATCATGCTTGCGCCGCCGCTGTCAACGGGATAAATCAGATAAACCTCCGGAAGGTTATATGAATAGGGGACGGTTTCAATCTCAAGCGTTATCCTTACGTTTCCGTCAAATTCTTCAAGGGTATTTTTGGAGATTCTTCCCGTATACTGACTGCTCATACTTTTTTCAAAGCCGCCGAGCTCTATTGTAACCGGAGGCTTTTTTTGCTTTGTCTCAGCCTTCTCGGAGCGAATGCCGCTTATAATGAGCAGGGGCAAAAAAAGTGCGCCGCACAGCAGAACGCCGATACATAACCCTCTGATAAAATGTCTTGTTTTCGGGACAGAGCTTTTTCCGTCAATTTTGATCGGATCGTCCTCGGAAAAATCCTCCCTTGAAAAGGTGATGACTTCCCCGCATATTTTCATATCGGACAGTGCGTTCAAAAAATCGGCGGCGCTGTTAAAGCGTTCTGCGGAATTTATCGCCGACGCCTTTTCGATCACATTTTTAAAGCTTGCGGGCAAGATCCGTAAGCCGTCCGCAAATTCCCTGTCGTTTTCCATTCGAGAAAAAACGTTTTTCGGCTGTTTTCCGGTCAAAGCGTAAAACAGCGTCATTCCCAGCGCATAAATGTCCGATTTGGCGGTAAGCTCGACGCCGCCGGAATATTGTTCCACGGGAGTAAAGCCCGTTTTCATCATAACGGTAAGGGAGGTTTCCTCGGAAACCTTTCGAGCCGCTCCGAAATCAAGCAGCTTGATTTTTCCGTCCTCGCAAAGCATTATATTGTCGGGTGCGATATCACGGTGAAGAAGCCCCGAGCTGTGCACCGCAACCAGCGCAAGACCGAGCTTTTCCGCTAAATACACACATTGCTCCAAACTCGCCGCACCGTATTTTTCAACATATTTTTCAAGAGTGATTCCCGATAAATACTCCATAACGTAATATGCGGTGTTGTTTTCCCGAAAGCACTCAAAAACGTTTACTATGTTGGGATTTCCGTTAAACTGCGAAACACGGCCGCTTTCCTCGGCAAACCGTTGAAGCCCGTCAATGTAAACGTCTCTTTTTTTATCGTTTATCGGACGCACCGCAAAGCCCTTGCGTTCTCTGACGGCAGTATCCGCAGGAAAATACTCTTTTACTGCAAGTATTTTTTCGGCTCTCACATCAAAGACCAGGTAGGTTATGCCGAAGCCGCCCCGCCCTATCACGCCGCCGACAATATATTTGCCCCCAAGCCTTGTCCCCCGTGGCAGCACCTGGGCGTCCGACGGGGACGTATTTTTTGAGTATCCGCATTTCGGACAGGGATCGGAGCTTATTTCGCTAAAACAGTTGGCACAGCGTTTTTTTCTGTTAATAAACCGCAAGACTACACCTTCTTTACGTTTGATTATAATATATTTTCAAAAGCCTGTCAATTTTTGTTAATACCGTTAACATCGGTTTAAAGAGCAAATCGAATAGCTAAACAGACGGAGCGTGCAAGCTGCAGAAAAGATCGACAAAGCAAGACCGTATGCCCTGCAAGGAGGTTTGGCGCAGCGGAGAATACGCTCCGCACAGCCTTTCACAGACAGGATTTTAATGCAAATCCGCACACTCGGTAAAAGGATGCGCCGTATATTCGTTTGGAGTTACAATGAAATAATGCAGTTTTGCAACCCAAAGTATTTTTAATTTATGCTATAATATAGAAAATTTTACATTGCAAAGGCGAAAGGAGTATTGCCTATGAAAAATAAGACGCTTATGACAGCTGCCGCAGCGGCCGTACTGTGTTTGGTATGGAGCGAAGGCTTTGGCGGCATTGTAAACGCTCAGTCGTCGGAGGAGGAAAAATACGCCGACGCTCCTGCACCGGTGCTTGCGTCGGGGACGATGCCCGGAGACTATTCTACAGAGTCCGTACCGTTCAAAACGGAAATAGACAAGTTTTACAGGCAGGTAAAGGAAATGCCGATCCCGGAGGAGGAAAAGGGCGGTTACGACCATTGTAAAGAGGAAGGATATTCGGTGAGAAAGCTGGAAATCGACGGCATACCGCTTTACGAGGTCAAGAAGGACGACGGAAGGCTTAAACCCCTTGTAATTCAGATTCACGGCGGCGGTTGGCACAAGGATATGTGGACTGCCTTTGAAATGGCGGAGGAGGGCGTATGCACGGTGTCCATTGACTGCGCAGGCAGCGGCGAATCTCAGGACGGTCCTCTTCAAGCTCCTGCCGCATGGATGGAAACGGTTAAGGATATTGACGTTTTGATCGAGTATTACAACACCATATCCGATGTTGATGCGAAAAATTTCGGGCTGACCGGTTTTTCCATGGGCGGAAACATTTCGGAATTATACACGATATACGGAAAGTATAAGCCTACTGCGATATGTATCGAAAACGCAAGTGCGGACACCACCCATGAGGGTTCCTCCTGGGATTGCTTTAATAAAGGTCAGAATGGGCTGACTCCTATATGGGAGGAGGAAGAAATGTGGGATTTCACGTCAGCCATTGCACCGATAAAGCATACCCGGTGCTTCAAGGATATTTGGCTGTACATTTGCGTCGGAGACCTTGATGATGTTCACTCTCCGGATAAGATGGAGGAATTTAAGGACGCAGTTGCGGCACTTGGAAACGATAAGATCGTGTTCCGCCGCTTCGAAGGAGTAGAGCATGAAGTGACCCAAAGCTGGATCGACAACGAACGGAAGGACTTTTTTGCAAGAATACTCTCACCTGCGGACGATCCCGCCCCCGACGCCTCGGACACGGAAGCGGCAAGCACCTCTCCCGCCCCCGCCGATACCGAACCCGACGTTACCGCCAATGTTACCGCCGTCGCAGCCTCAGATACGGCTGCCGATGCGGCGGGCAATACTCAGAAGCCCGCAGAAAATGACAAAGGCAGCCCGAATACCGGCGTCTCCGGCGCAGCTGCCGTTGCAGGAATTGCCGTAATCACAGCCGGCTCGATTTTTGTCAGCAAAAAGAGAAAGTGAGTTTTTTCTGCAGCGTATAGCTTCAGCCGCCTAATGGGGTCTTTATCTTTTGCTTACGGCAAAAGGCGGGGATATCTGGATTTTGATTATAGCAATCCGAGAAAATGCCGCAGCGCATATTGGCGATTCAAATCAAATACAGCTGCGCTGTCCTCTTCACCGAGCGACGGGACAGTCTCCTTTTCGTCGTCCGCCCTGCTATATGCGATTTGCCCTTGCCGTCATATGCAGCACTATTTCCTTGAATTGCTATAGGGGGAAATTACGACCGCCCAAAGCTTTGCAGCAATGCGGAGCTTTGGGCGGTCGTCTTACGGCGGAACGTTTCATAAACAAGCGGCTTGTATGACGCTTCGCCGATGCTGTCACCGAAAGAGGTTATATAGCCGTCTCTTTGTTTTGTGCAGCTTGAATTTTTTGCTTGATTTTTTTTATCGGCTGTGTTATAATATTTTTGGATTTAACATATGGTTCCTTGGCGTTTATTTTTCGGATTGGATTATATGTCTGACCGCTTTGAGAAATTTCTGAAATCGGGGTGTAGCGCAGTTGGTAGCGCGCCACATTTGGGAGCATAGAACCTGTGGAGGGTTTTGCAAAGCGGTTTTCTGCATATTCCCTTTCACACTACACTGCCACGGCGATTTTGTCGGGTGGAAATCTTTGCCGGAAATCCGTTTGACCACATATTTGACCACTTTGAGAAAAATTTCATAAAATCGGGGTGTAGCGGAGTTGGTACCGCACTTCATTTGGGAGCATAGAACCGTCGGAGCGTTTTGCAGAGCGATTTTCTGTATATTTCCTTTTACACTACACCGTCACGGTGTTTTCGTTTCGCGGAAATCTTGGTCGAAAATCCGTCTGACCACATATTTGACCACTTACGGAAAATTTAATAAAATCGGGGTGTAGCGCAGTTGGTAGCGCGCCACATTTGGGATGTGGATGTCGCGTGTTCGAGTCACGTCACTCCGACCACAAACCGCATTGTAAAGCCGTTTATCGGCTTAGTAATGCGGTTTTGCTTTTCATGGATGTAACGATCCGTTACATCCCCTCGAGTACCGTTTCGGTAGGTGAGAAGTCATGGAGGATGCCCTACTTTGGGGCGACCTGCTAAGCACCGTTTTAGTGCGGAGATTTTTCTCCGGCGTATTCTTTGTTTACTGCGGCTCAAATTTTGAACGCACTCAATAACGTTTCGTTATCGAATTTCAAGGCTGAACGATTCGTTCACCGTTTTCAAACGTTCTTTTTCTGCCTTGATGTTAGCTTTGACATGCGCAATCATCGCTGCCAGTTTTTCCTCGCATTCCTCGCGGGTTTTTGCGTATATGTTATGAGATTCTCGCTTTCCGTAAGCATTGGTAGGCGTATATCGCCCCTCGTAGAGGTGGTCGTTTATCATCGTCACGCAGCCCGTTCCGGATTTGCGCACCTTTGGCTTGTACGGCTCGAAATCGGGTGGGGTGGTATCTACCCTTGACCGTTCCACAACCGTTGGAATTTCGGCTTCTGTGCCGCCAATCTGGCGGTCTATCTTCGCTGCTGCTTGCCGCTGCATGGTGTCGGTTATATGGCTGTAAATATCTATCGTTGTCGCAGAGGAAACATGCCCTATCGTTGTCGAGAGCGTTTTCACGTCCATGCCATTTTCAAGTGCCATGGTCGCGAATGTGTGCCTGAGGTCATGAAATCTTACTCTCGGGCAACCCGCTCTTTCCAATATCAGTTGCAGTCGTTTACGTACTGCTGAGGGCGTTCTTGGGCGTATGTTATCAATCGGCGATGGGAATATCCATTCCGAATCGACTGATTTTTTATATTCCGATAAAATTTGGAGAAGCGATGGCGGTAATATAACCGTTCGTATGGATGCTTTAGTTTTAGTCCCGGATATGAACAACTCACCGTGCAGTGCAGTTATCTGTTTATTTATTCTAAGTTCGCCCGTCGTAAAGTTTAGGTCACTCCATTTTAAAGCAAGTATTTCTCCGCGTCGCATTCCCGTACCGAGTTCAAGCAGGAAGAGTTCATAATAGCCCTCTTCTTTGGCACGGTTAAGAAATCGCACAACTTCGCTCTGCGTAAGTACTTTCATCTCCCGAGATTTCTTGGGCGGCAACTTACAGCCTATAGCGGGATTTATTCTTATCAAGCCCTCTTGTACTGCCTTTTCAAGCGCTGACCGGCAGTTCGCATGTATAGCCCGAATTACCCTATCGGAAAGTCCCTTACCGTATATTTCGGTGTGAATTTTGCGCCCTCCGGACTTCGTCCTTGCGTAGAACTGCTGAATATCAGACTGTGTTAGCTTATTCAGCGGGATTTTCCCGATTTCGGGTATAATGTGTTTATATATACGATTTTCGTACTCCTCTTGCGTAGTAATACGAATCGTGTGCTTACAATATGTCTGATACCAGAAGTCAATCCATTCGCCGAATGGCATATCTGAATTGATATTTTCGGTCGGTTTGCCATATTTCGATTTGAGTGCTTCAAGTTTTTCGGCACATTCTGTCTTGGTTTTTGCGGTAACATTCTTGGTTATAGGTAAGCCCTTATCGTCATATCCAACAACTATTCGTCCCTCCCACCGTCCGTCTTTTCTCAATCTCAAAGTGCCTTCTCCCTGTTTCCTGCGTTTAGCCATTATCAACACCTCCAATTATCTCGTCCATAAAGTTGCCCACGACTTTTGCCGCATTTTTCTGCATATCTGTTGTGACATGAGTGTAGGTATCAAGCGTGAAGCTTGCATTAGTGTGTCCTAAAATTCCCGACAGCGTTTTTGCATCTACACCTCCTGCTATTGCGTGGGTAGCAAATGTGTGGCGAAGGTCATGGAAACGTATCAGCGGTAGTTCTGCCTTTTTCAGAAGCACTTTTAAGTGAGTGTATGCACTTCGAGGATTCATCGGTTCTTCGGGTTTACAGAAATTTGGGAATATCCAATCACCTACCGCTTTTTCTTTTCGTTTTGTAAGTAGCTCTATTGTGCTTGGCGGTAACAGAATTTCTCTTGTTCCCGTTTCAGTTTTTGTTTCACCGATTGGGAGCACTCCGTTCTTTAATCTGCCAACACTTCGCTTGATTTTTAACTTGCCGATGCTCTCATCAAAGTCCTCCCAACGCAGTCCACATATTTCGCCTTTACGAAGCCCGGTTGTAATTTCGGTGTAGAAAAAATCATACCATTTTTCATCTGCCTTTATGGTTTCCATGAACTTATCAAGCTGCTCATCATTCAGGATTTGCTTATCTTTGTAATTATTTTTTGGAATTGTTGTTCCGTTTGTAGGATTACTTACGAGCAGCCTTTGCTTTACTGCCATATCAAGCGCCTCATGCAACAGCAAGTGAGTTTTTCTAACCATGCTGTCGGCAAGTTCCGTTCCGTGAGTTCTATCCGAATGTACTCTGCCTCGCTTTTTTATTGTGTTATAGAATTTTTGGATTTCATTTGTGGTGAGTGCTGACAGCGGACATTCCCCAAGATATGGTTTGATTTGATTTTTTACTATCATCTCATAGCCGTATAATGTACTCTCTCTGATTGTAAGGATAGCATATTCATAGAGCCATCTGTCAAGCCACTCGCCAAGTGTCATATTACAGTCATCACTTAAATCAGCATCACGGTACATTTCAATTTTATCATGCAGTTTCTGAATAAGTTCTGCTTGTGTTTTCGCAAGAACATATCTGTATATCGGTTCACCATTATTTTTATGCCCTACTACAATTCGTCCTTCCCAACGTCCGTCATCACGCTTGCGAACCATTCCATCACCCGATGGTCTGCGTTTTGCCATAATAGCACCTCCTTTGTAACCACACATCATACCACAAATCTTTGAATCAATCCATACCTAAAACGTAAAATTTTGCTCGTCATTTTTGACTTCTTTGACAGTGTGGTCGGTTTTGATTCCAAGAGAGCGTTTTTTCTGTTCAATTTTTGACTTCAGCTTAGAGTCTATCTGATTGTTTAGATGTGATTGTTTCTTCTGATATGAATCATTTATCATTCCACCAAGCAGTTTTACCCATAAAGTTACCATATTAGTGACTTTTGAATTGTCTGACTGTATGTACTCTTTATCCTCCGACTCAAGAACAGATTTTATGATTGCATTTTTAATGCTACGAAATTCTTTGTTGTCCTTAAGTGGAATATCTGGGTTAGGCTTATCGTGGTAGATGGATAATTTCTGCCGATTGATATTATTCCACTCTGCATAAAAATCTGCTATACGCTTATCTTTGGCAAGTTCTTTGACAATGTAATCAACTATATTTTTAGTATCTTTATTCAAGTAGCCGTACAGCTTTTTTCCTTTATGCTTTTTCAAACGCATGGCAAGCCGTTCAATCAGCAAACAGAAATTATCTCCGCATGGAGTATTTTCCGAAGTACGTTTCATTAGTTGATCTATCCTTTGCTTTGCCTCTCGTTTGACCTCATTCCTCATTTGAGTTTGTAGTGTAAACAGGTGATACATCTCATTTCGGAAAATATCATTTGCAAATATACTGTGGAGAGAATCAATTCCTTTTTTCGTTAGATANNAAGAACAGATTTTATGATTGCATTCTTAATGCTACGAAATTCCTTGTTATCCTCAAGCGGAATATCTGGATCGGGTTTATCGTGATAGATAGACAGTTTCTGCCGATTAATGTTGTTCCACTCCGCATAAAAATCTGCTATGCGCTTGTCTTTGGAAAGTTCTTTAACAATGTCATCTACTATATTTTTAGTATCTTTATTC
>DNUB01000123.1 GCA_003508605.1 Oscillospiraceae bacterium
GACATCGGATTTTGATTATACCGAATGTCAAATATGCAAAAACCGATTTAACCCCCACATTCATTCGCTGTGCGGACTCCGCACAAACCGAAAAACGGAAAAGGGCATTTTTCATTGCCGCTCACGATAAAATAATGGAGGATATATGGGATTTTCCGAGCTTGAATTATTAAAAGAGGATTTGGGTCTTGATTGGGACGGCGACAGACTCTGCCTTTTCGGCAGTATTTTAGGCTATCCCGTTTTTATCGCCGACAATCCGAAAAAGAGAGAATATACCGTAACCGCCTTTTATAAGGTACGCACCGATACGGAGGACGCCTTAAAAAGCAATATCACCCTTTTGCTGGACGCTATGCCCAAAAACTGCGTTACGGGAAGAACCGACGAACGGCGTTATACGTCTCTGCGCTTTAACGCCGCCCTGCTGTATCAGGAAAACTCAATATATCTTGTTCATTTTGTCAACGAATTATGCCTTTTGGCGAACAAGCTGGATTTAGTGCCCGTTACTCCCGAGGAAAGGGAAAAGGAAGCCCTTGCGCCTTTCAGCACCCCCCTCCCCGAAAAAGAGGAAAAGCCTGTAAAAAGGTCGAAAAAAGCAATTTTAAAGGGCTTTGACAAGCACAGTATAAAGGGGCTTTTCGGTGCCGCCGTCGGCGGCGGCGCAATGACGGTTATCTCCGCCATAGTTACCGCAATAGGTCCCTCCGACACCGGCGCAATGATTGCGGGCTGGGCTGCGGGTGCTTTGATTGCCGTAATCGTTTTGGCGGATTATTGGTTTTTCGCCAAAAAAATCGACATTTTCGGGTCTATTGCCTGCTCCCTTATCACTGCCATCTGCTGCTTTGCCGCCGCCGATACGGGTACTTTAAGGAGTCTTTGTCTCGCCATGCGCAGGCTGGATCCCTCCGTTACCATAAATCAAACTATGGAAAACTGGTCATACTATCAGATATTTTTCCCCGAAGCCACCGACAGGTTTTCTCTTATGCTGGTGCAGAACTATCTCTCTGCGATTCTCGCCTCGGTCGTCTTCTTCACGCTTTATTTCCGCAAGCATCAGGGAATTATGTTCGGTAAGAGCAGCGAAGTGTTTGAGGAGGAGGGAGGCAAAAAGAAAATGAAACCTCTAAAATAACAATATCACGCCCAAAACGGACGTGATATGCTTTTTCACATTAAAGTGCGGCCTTAGCCTTGTTGCAAAGGGTGGTAAAAGCGGCGGGGTCATGAATTGCTATCTCGGAAAGCATTTTTCTGTTAAGAGCAATTCCCGACTTCTTCAAGCCGTTGATAAATGAAGAATAGTTCATATCGTTAAGCTTGCAGCCTGCATTGATTCTTGCGATCCAAAGCCTGCGGAAATCTCTTTTCTTTAAGCGTCTGCTGATATAAGCATACTGACCTGATTTCCATACGGCTTCCTTGGCGGTTTTAAAAAGTCTGCTTTTGCCGCCCCAATAGCCTTTTGCCAATTTAAGTGTTTTATTTCTTCTCTTGCGTGTTGCAAGTGCGCCTTTTACACGAGCCATTTTTCGTTTCCTCCTTCTTCTCTCTTACTTAGCGTAAGGCATAAGTGCCTTGATTTCCTTTATATCCGCCTTGCTTGCATATTCGTTTGCACGGTTGCTGCGTTTGCGGCCCGTAGCCTTTTGAATAAGTCTGTGACGGCGGTTTGCGGACTGATACTTTACCTTGCCGTTAGCGGTGAAACGAAAACGCTTTTTTGCGCCGCTGTGTGTTTTGATCTTGTTTTTCATTTATATTGCCTCCATTCTTATTTTTAATCGGGACGCCCTGAAAGCCTTTTTTGAGCAAAACCTGAGCAGTGCGCCGGCTTTTGCTTTTCAAGACGGTTTTCAGTGAAGCCCTGCATATATTTATCAACGCCATAATGACGGTTGATCTCCTGATTGTCTGCGTCCGTGCTTATTCGCCTTCGGCTTCGGCGGGTCTGTTTTCCTGCTTAGCGTCCTTTTTACTGCCGCCATCGGTCTTGGGGGAGGACTTTTTCGCAGAAGCCGAGACCTTGGGAATAATAACCGCACTGAAATTCTTGCCCTCCAAAACGGAAGGCTTGTCGGCTGCGCCGTATTCTGCGGTAGCGTTCATAAACCTTTTCATCAGATCCTCGCCCAAATGGATATGTGAAAGCTCTCTTGCACGCTTAAAGCGGATTTTTATCTTTACCTTGTCGCCGTTCTGCAAGAACTTGTTCGCCTGAGCCACCTTGCGGTTAAAATCGTTCACGTCGATATTAAGGAACATATTGATTTCCTTAAGCTCGGACTGCTTCTGATTTTTTCTTGCTTCCTTTTCCTTTTTAGCCTGCTCGAAGCGGTATTTTCCGTAGTCCATTATGCGGCATACGGGAGGATTTCCCTGAGGAGCGATAAGAACCAGATCCAGATCCTCCTCCTCTGCTTTTTTAAGTGCGTCCTGAGAGGACATAATGCCCAGCTGATCGTTGTTCGGTCCGATAACACGAACCTGCTTTTCGTGGATTTCCTCGTTAATGAGGGGTTGTTTTGCGCCTATGGATAACACTTCCTTTCCCAAGTCAAAGGTTTATGCGGGAGGTTCCGCTTTTTATTTTTAAGGTCTGTTTCGCCGCCCCGAGGGCCTTATAAAACAGAAAAGAGCATAAAATAAGCACGGAAGCCGTTTGAGCATACTCCCGTGCCGAAAAATCCTTTTTTGAAATTTCGATAAACGACCCTTTCGCTTAGCTGAGGGTGAGAGCAGCTCTGCTTGTGTTTATTCAGCCTATATATTATATAACGTTATTTTGATTTTGTCAAGCGGTTCGGATAAGTTTTTTACATAACGGAGAGCATTTACGGCGGGCTTTTACGCCATCGGGCTTAAAAAATATCCCAAGCTATTGCAAAGCTCCGTAAAATGTGGTAAAATACCAATGTATATAGTTTACTTCAATGCTTGTACTTAAATAAAAGGCTAAAAAAGCTTTTTAGCCGCTGATGCGGAGCAATATACGGAATGTGTTTTAAGCTTCAGTTCCCGGTCTTTCAATAATGCTCAACCCATATGTCATTTATTACTATACCTTAATCTGAATTGTAATCTTAAAATTGTGATCTGAAAGGAAGCGAAATGAAAAAGAAAATGAAAAAGAAAAAGAATATATTACTGTCCTTATTGCTGGCAGGCAGCCTGCTCTTCACGGGCTGCAGCGGTGGAGACGAACCCGAAGCCACTACTGATTCCAAAACCTATGTTACCGTTACCGATGACAGCGGCGCAGTGGTAACAGACGAAAACGGCGAGCCTGTCACCTCCGTTGTAGGCGAGCAGCCTGAAGAGCTGGAGCTTAATGTGGGCTTTATTTATTCCGGCGCCGCCGAGGGCAATGCGGCTTCGGAAATCTTCGAGGCGGCAAGAGGGGAATCTGAGAGAGTACTTAACGCCAAAACCTGTTACATCGAAAACGTCCTTGTTTCCCAGTTCGAGCAGGCTACGGCGGCTCTTGTGGAGCAGGGCTGCAACGTTATTGTGAGCACCGACGCCCGCTTTGCCAATGCAATATACGACGAGGCTCTGTCAAATAAAAAGGTGCAGTTTGTAAGCTTCGGCGGCACACAGTCTTTAGCAAATTTAGCCTGCTTCCAGGGAGAAACCTACAAATCCTCCTACGTTTGCGGCTTGGCGGCGGCCTATAACTCCGACAGCAATATTTTAGGAGTTGTGGCCGACCCCTCGGTGCTGTCTGTTTATTCCGTTATAAACGGCTTTGCCTTAGGCGCAAAGGAGCTTACCGAAAGTCAGACCGACGTTCGTGTGAATTGGGCATGGGGCAACAAGGATTCCGAAACCATGTCCGCCATAGACGATTTGATTTCTCAGGGCTGCGACGTTATTTTCACCGCCACTTATTCCAACTTTGCGGTAAAGTACTGCGAAATGAAGGGAATTAAGGTGATAGGAATGGCGTACAATATGCCCGAATTAGCTCCCGAAAGGTATTTGACCGGCTGCTTCAACAATCTTAACATATTCCTTATAGACGTTCTCCGCTCCTTCAGATACGACACCGACCCCGTGGAAATTTACCGAGGCGGCATAAAGGAAGGGGCAGTCAGATTGGTTGAGGTAAGCGAAAAGTCTAAGGAGGGCACAAAGGAGATCACCGAAAAGCTCTATCAGATCTGCCTTGAAAACAAGGCGGCGGTTTTCAGCGGCGAAATAAAGGACACCAACGGCGAGATAAGGGTTGCAAAGGGCAAAACGCTGAGCAAAGAGGATATATGCTCGATAAATTGGCTGGACAGCAGCGTTAAATCCGAAAACTTCTTCACCCAGCCCAACACCGAGCCTGTTCCCTCCGATCTTACGATACACCGTTCCTCTCCTCAGGGAGCGGAAAGCACCACCGACGGCGAATGATCATTATTGGCGGCGAATGTTTATTATTTGCGGCGAATGATTATTCCCTACAGCGAATACGATTATTTTTAATAGTAAAAAAGCTTTAAAATTGCTTGTCAGGCAGCTTTAAAGCTTTTATTTATGTTATCTTTTTATTTATGTTATGCTGCATTCGGATCTACAAATACCGGATCGTCCTTTTCAAGAATATTATAGGGATAGGAAGCGGTTATGTACTTTTTGCTTCCCGCATCGATTCTGAAATCGTCGGAGAATTTTTTCCCGTAAATTGAGTCGAAATCGCCCTCCGCCGAGTAGTAGGTGCTGACGACACGGTACTTATCGTCCACCACCGCATAAAAATATCCGCCATGCTGGTTGGTCATAAGCATATTTTTAACTGAGGAGGAAAATTCCGTCAAATCCTTAAGATATGTATCGCTGCATTCCTTAAGATCGGTAAAAACCGGCTCGGTGGCTCTGCTCTCCTTTAATTCATCGTCGGTAAAGCCTATCTTTACGGTGACTGTGGTGGCGGCGTCGGTGTTTACCTCCGCATAAACAAGGGTATACTTTTTGTTTGCGGTTTTGGTGGGATCGTCGTTTAGCAGCGTCTTGTCAAACTTCTCCTGTATCATAACCTGCTGCACGTTGGAGTAAAACGCCCTTGCATTTTCCATAGCCTCGGTTTCATAGGAGGAGGAGTTTGATAAAGCGGGAACAAGTATCGCCGTTAAGATCACGATAATTGCAATTACCACAATCATCTCCGTCAAGGAAAATCCTTTATTCCTTAATAATAACCGCCGTTTCATTTTATATCTTCCTCCGATCGTCAAATGGTTTATTTTTCAATGAGGGTCAACGCCCCGAATTTATGAAAAAT
>DNUB01000167.1 GCA_003508605.1 Oscillospiraceae bacterium
CGGATTTTGATTATACTATATTTACTCAAGCATTGGCGTCAAAATCTTATTGCAGAAAACGGGCAGCATACAAAGCCGAAAACGGCTTTTGAAATGCTGCCCATATTTTTATTTTTTCACTATCGGATGCCTGATAACTGTTTTAAGCTTTTCCTCCGCACATCTTCTCGGATCCGAAAGATAAAGCTCATGGTGAAGTCTGTTATGGGAAAAATCCTCTCTGTATCCGTTTTCCTCTGCGAATGCCTTTAGTTTTAAAATGCTCTCTCCCTCGCAGTCATAAGAACCTATATGCATTATCTGAACACAAAGCCCCTCGGTAAATTTTATAAGCTTAGCCTTGTTCAAATCCAGCTCGGGCTTCTTTTTGGACAACGCCGTCCTTGCCTGTTCAAAAACTTTTTCCGTAACAAATTCGGGCTGGCGTATCATGGAAATCCATCTGAACTTGTCCTTATCCGCAGCATTCATTCCGTCAAAGGAAATTCCGTCGCAGTACCATAGTCCTTCAAGAGGCGGTACGGTATATTCAAAGTATCCCCTGGGCTGAGTGTTGTTCATCTTTGACATCTTTATGGTAAACGACAGTCCGTAAAGAATTTCCAAAGCTTTTTTGTATTCGGTGCAGGTGTTGGGATTTCCCATGCCCTCTGCTGTAATAAATACCATTTCTGGAACATCAATTATTGAGGGTACTTTTTTAGGCTGATATAAGTCTTTAAATTCCTTTTTATAATCGAGTTTTTCCATTTTACCTCCTGAAAATTTTACAAGGCGGATTTGTATTTTATGGCAAAATAATCTGAATACTCTGTTCCGTCTTCTCCTATAAGTTTATCGGAACTTTTCTTAAAGCCGTATTTTTCAAGGGCGGAAAGCCTATCCGAAGAATCGGGAAATCCCTTTGTTATAATGCATTTGCAGTTAAACAATTCATAGGCATGCGGAATAATCAAGGAAAGCAAGCTTAAAATTACGTCTTCCCTTTCATAGTCGCTTCTTAAATCAAGTCTTAAAACTCCCGTTCCTCCGTTATCTGCATTTCTTCTGAAAAGCTCCGTTGTGCCTATGGCTGAATTACTGCCCTTGCAAATTACAGTAAATCTGACAAACCAACCGTCCCTATAAGACTGCTCCCAAAAATCCATAGCCTGTTCCATTTGCTGCGGAGTAGTATAATGAAAATCATCGCCATGGCAGTTATCGCCGTTAAAAAAAGGGACAGCCTTTTCATCGGAATACACCTTTAACAAATCATCCCTGTCGCCTTTTTCCGTGCGTCTGATAAGAAGTTTTTCATTTTCAAACTCAGGGCAGTTTACGTATACGTTTACCATATTTACTCCCCCTTTAACCCGATATAAATATGAATTTCCGCATTTTCGGGATCGCTGTTCTGATATTCCTCAAAATCACAAATAAACGCACGGTTCAAATCCATTTTCCAAAGCTTTTGCCAAAAATCATAAACGGCTGTTGTCTGATTTCCCTTAACAATAAACTTTGCGTATTTTCCCGCAGGTATTTTTCTTACCTCCGTACCGTCAGGTAATCCCTTTTTGCCGATACCGTCAACCTCAAACATAGCGGCGACCGTATAATCACCTTTTTCTGCGTCGGTATAATCCGTGTAAATTCCACAGGCTTTTTCATTGACTCTGTTTTCAATTTCGGAAAATATTTCGGGAGAGTAAAGCCGCTGCCAAAGTCCTCCTATAACCTGTCCCATGTCAGGCGAGGAATTATTTGTGCGCGCTGAAACACCCACCAGCGTTTTTTCCGTCAAACTTACAATTTCGTAATTCATTGAATTTAATCCTTTCCTTTTGAAAGAATTATAACACCGTATATATGACATCAGTGTGTCATATTCCCCATTCACTGTAAATATTTATCATAAATCTTTTTTATAATTCTTTTAAACTCTTCCCGGTATTCCCTTGGAGCGATTATTTCCGCCTTGTCCCCGAAGGTGCTTATATGCTGAAAGAAGGATTCTGCGTCCGACCATGTCATGGTTACCGTTATATACTCGCTTTCCTCGTTATTCAGGCTTTGATTTTCAAATTCATCTGCCAGCCGCCATTTTACCGAATTATGGAATTTAACGGTGGCTTTTATTTCACCGGGAGTATGTTCAAACTTTTCATTTACATATTCCGGAACACTGCGTTTTTCCCTTTCTTTATCCGTCAGCTTCAGACCCGCCAGCCTTGAAAGCTTAAACATTCGGTAATCCCTTCTTAAAAGGCAATATCCCCACACATACCACCCCGACCACTGAAAAATAAGATGATAAGGCTCAATCTCTCTTGAAGTGTTGCCGCTGGGAGCATAGTAGCTAAAGGAAATTGTTCTGTTCTTCTCCATAGCTGCCTTTATTATATCGATTTTTTCGGACAGTCCTGTTTTATCCCAGCCCGAAAGATCTATCAAAATCGTATCGTCGCTTTTGCTCATATCGGCACTTTTTAAAGAAAGCTTTTCCATAAGCTGCTTATAGCTGCTGCCGCCGCTTACGCTGTCAAGGCTTTGCAGTCCGGTTAAAATGAACTGCATTTCTTCAGAGGATAAAACGGTGCGGTCAATTTTGTAATTTTCCATAATATACACACCGCCCGCTTTTCCCCTGTCCGTCGCTACAGGTATGCCTGCCAAATTTATTGCTTCTATATCTCTGAGAACGGTGCGGTAAGAAACCTCAAATTTTTCAGCCAGCTCCTTTACCGTGACCTTATCCTTTTGAAGAAGTATGGATATTATGCCTATAAGTCGGTTAAGCTTCATGAAATCCACCTCGTTCCTATATGTGCAGCTTCTTATATTCCTGCATATATTATACTGAAAAAGGCTCTCAATTTCAATAAAATTTTAATAACAGCTGTCATAAACAAAAATATTTCCTAAATATTGAAATTTTTCCTTGACAATTTTAGCGGATTAAAGTATAATAAACAAAGCGATGTTTAAGAAAGGCAATGAATCAGACTTTAACAATTTAAATTTCTAACATCATAAATCATATATTATTAACACGGAGGCAGCGTAATGAGAGTTTACAATTTCAGTGCAGGTCCGGCAGTTTTACCGGAAGAGGTTCTTAAAAGGGCAGCGGAGGAGATGCTTGAATACGGCAGCTCTGGTCAGTCCGTAATGGAAATGTCCCACCGCTCCAAGGAGTATCAGGCGATAATCGATTCCTGCGAGGCTTCGCTTCGCAAGGTTATGAATATTCCGGACAATTATAAGGTTCTGTTTTTGCAGGGCGGTGCTTCCATGCAGTTTGCAATGGTTCCCCTTAATCTTATGAAAAAGGGAAGGGCTGATTTTGTAATAACAGGTCAATGGGCAACAAAGGCTTACAAGGAAGCGCAGAGATTCGGCACTGCAAATGCGGTTGCTTCTTCCAAGGACAAAACCTTTTCCTATATTCCCGAGTTGGACGAAAGCAAGTTCGACAAGGACGCAGACTATTTCCATATCTGCCTTAACAACACCATTTACGGCACAAGATTCCCAAAGCTTCCCGAAACG
Source organism: Oscillospiraceae bacterium (assembly GCA_003508605.1). Lineage (GTDB taxonomy): Bacteria > Bacillota > Clostridia > Oscillospirales > Ruminococcaceae > Ruminiclostridium_E. The sequence goes on from DNUB01000167.1 coordinate 3,535, forward strand.
GGTAATGTGCCTCTGGTTGCCGATATGTCCTCATGTATTCTTTCCGAGCCTGTAGACGTAAGCAAATTCGGTTTAATTTACGCAGGCGCACAAAAAAATATGGGACCTGCGGGTCTTACCGTTGTAATTATCCGAGAAGATTTGATTTGCGACTTCCCGGAGGACAGCAAGGTTCCCACTATGCTTCAGTATAAGACTCATGCCGACAACGGATCAATGTTTAATACACCTCCCACCTATGCCATTTACATTCTTGGTCTTGTGTTGGAATGGATAAAGGGTAAGGGCGGTCTTACCGCTATGAAGGAGATCAACGAGAAAAAGGCAAAGATCATATACGATTTCCTCGATAACAGCAGTATGTTTAAGGCGACCGTTCAGGGCGCAGACCGTTCTCTTATGAACATTCCTTTTGTAACGGGAAATGAAGAGCTTGACGCTAAGTTTGTTGCAGAAGCAAAGAAAAACGGCTTTGTGAACATTAAGGGACACCGCAGCGTAGGAGGTATGAGGGCTTCCATATATAACGCCATGCCTGTTGAGGGCTGTGAGGCTTTGGTTAGATTCATGGCCGATTTTGAAAAAAACAACTGAAAATAAGGAGTATATACAATGTACAATATACAAACATTAAATAAAATTGCCGCATGCGGTACTGATTTAATGGATAAATCAAAATACAAGGTCGGCGAAGATATAACAAATCCCTGCGCTGTTTTGGTTCGTTCGGCTTCCATGCACGAAACGGAGCTTCCCGAGGGTCTGCTTGCCATTGCAAGAGCGGGAGCGGGAACAAACAACATTCCCGTTGACAAGTGCAGCGAAAAGGGCATAGTTGTTTTCAACACCCCCGGGGCTAACGCAAACGCAGTTAAGGAATTGGTGGTTGCTTCTCTTTTCCTTTGTAGCAGAAGAATACCTGCCGCTATTGATTGGGCAAAAACCCTTAAGGGCAAGGGCGACGAGGTTGGAAAGCTTGTTGAAAAGGGGAAAAGCCAATTTGCGGGACCCGAGATCAAGGGGAAAAAGCTGGGAGTGATAGGACTTGGCGCAATAGGCGCATTGGTCGCCAACGCCGCAGTGGACTTAGGTATGGAGGTATACGGTGCCGATCCTTTCCTGTCGGTTATGGGCGCGCTTCATCTTTCCACGAAAATCAAATATGTTAAGTCCAACAAGGAAATCTTTGAAAATTGCGACTACATTTCGGTACACGTTCCTCTTACCCCCGAAACAAAAGGAATGATCAACGCCGAGGCTATTGCTTCTATGAAGAAGACCGTACGCATTCTGAATTTTGCAAGAGGCGATCTGGTCGATGATAAGGCGATAATCGAGGCATTGAACAACGGCGGTATGGCTGCTTATGTTACCGATTTCCCCACTGACGCTCTTATCGGAGTTGATGGCGTGATTGCGCTTCCTCATTTGGGTGCGTCTACTCCCGAAAGCGAGGACAACTGTGCGGTTATGGCTTGTAAGGAGCTTATGGACTATATTGAAAACGGCAATATTACCAACAGCGTAAACCTGCCTAATGTTTCCATGGTTATGACAGGCGACGCTAAGGTCTGCATTATCCATAAAAATGTCGAGGGACTAATCAACAAGGTTTCCGCCGTTACCGCAGAGGCAAAGGTAAATATTGAAAATATGGAGAGCAAGTCTAAAAAGAATGTGGCTTATACCGTTCTTGATATAAAGGGCAATTCAGACGGACTTACCGAAAAGTTCAAGGCAATTGACGAGGTTCTCGGCGTGCGCATTATTAAGTGATTTTTGATTTTTCATTTCCGCTTCATATCCCCCGCTTTAATGCGAGGGATACAGCTTGTCGAAAAACCCTGAGA
>DNUB01000303.1 GCA_003508605.1 Oscillospiraceae bacterium
GGGACATCGGATTTTGATTATACTCCGAATTTCACCTCAAAGCCGCCCTCCTCGCCTATGGGCGTTTCCTTATTCTTTCCGCCCGAATACTTAAATTTCACACTTATATTTTTACCCTTCAGCCGCATTTTCAAAACCGTACCGTCAAGCTCCGGGGGCAGATTGGGCTTAAAGCTGAGTCTGCCCTTTTTCATTTCCGCTCCCAGCAGTCCCTCAAAAATACATTTCCAATACCAGCCCGCCGCTCCCGTATACATGGACCAGCCGCCTCTTCCGTAACACTGGGGATTTGTATAGATATCTGCGGTCATAAAGTAAGGCTCTCTGCCGAAATTTTTGTCGGGATAGATATTTACCCCCTTTTCTTCCCTTTCTGCGGCTTTCCTTCCGTCACCCTCTATTGGAGCGTCCCCAAAGCTTGCCGCCTCGGAAAATTCGGCGTTCCCCCGATCCGTCATATTGTTTAAAATACTGTCAAGCTCCCTTTCCCGCTCCTTTTTGTAGATTTCCTTATAATCCCACTCTCTTTCGCCCTTTAAAGCGGGGTTCAGCATATTTAAAAGCTCATAGGCTCTTTCCTTCTGTCCCGCCTTAAAGCAGGCAAGGCAGTACCACACTGCGCCGTGAGTATATTGACCGCCGTTTTCTCTCACTCCCTCGGGATATGACATAACATAGCCGGGACGCTGTGAAATAATCCGTTCCGTACCCTGCTGCGCCGCTTCCTGCTTTCTGCCGCCCTTTTCTGCCTTTTCTCCCGCCGTGTTGTTTTCGTTTTCTTTTTCTTTTTCCCCCTCCCCTCTGCTCAGGGTATTTTCCTCTGTAAAGGGAGGAGTGAACAGCTTTATTATTCCCGCTTTTCTGTCAACTAATCTGTCCCATGCGGAATTAAGCGCGGTAAGATTTCTGTCCCCGTCGGGCAAATCCGCCAGCACCGCAAAAGCCTGGGGCAAAATATCGATCCGACAGGCGGCGCTGCTTTTGCTGCCCATTTTATCGCCATTGTCATAAAACGCCCTCAAATACCAATCTCCGTCCCAAGCGTTTTCCTCCACGCTTACGCAAAGCTCCGCCACTCTTTTTTCCAGCTTTTCCGCATAATCGCCGTCATTATTGTTCCTTGCGGCTGCGGCAAACTTTTTTCCGCATATTATATAGAACATTGCAAGCCAAACGCTTTCGCCCTGTCCCTTAACGCCCACGTTGTTATAGCCGTCGTTCCAGTCTCCGCAGCCTATTTTTATAAGCCCGTTTCTGCCCTTGTTAAAGCCCTTTTCCATTGCCCTTTTGCAATGCTCGTACACGGTTTCGGAAATTTCCGTTTTCTCCGCCGCCATAAACAGCTCCTGCTTATCCGGAGGCAAGGGCTCTCCCCTGCAGAAGGGAGCCTGCAAATCCCAAAAGCCCTCCTCGCCCCATGCCTCGTCATAACAGCAGGCAGTATAGGGCAGCCATAACAAATCGTCGCTGTACCTGGTGCGCACTCCTGTTTTTTTGCCCTCCGACTCATGCCACCAATGCAGCACGTCGCCCTCTTCAAACTGACTTTGACAGCAGCGCAGAATATGCTCCCTTGCAAGCTTGGGTTCAAAATACATTGCCGAAAGGCAGTCCTGAAGCTGGTCTCTGAAACCGAATGCGCCGCCGTTCTGGAAAAATCCCGTTCTTGCCCAAATTCGACAGGCAATTATCTGATGAGGCAGCCAGGTGTTGAAAAGATGATTTAAAGCCTTATTTGGGGTATCGATTGTTACGGTATTTTCAAATTCATTTCCGCAGGGGCTTCCCTCCAGCTTTTTAAGATAATCCAAAGCTAAATCGGCAGCCTTTTCCATGGCGTCGTTCAAAAGCCCCTCGTTATTTTCCCCGCTCCGAGCATTGTCATCGCCAAGAGCCTTTGATACTGCAAAATTTTCATTCAGGTATCCTAAAATAAACCTTATGCGCAAATTTTCCTTTGGGGGCAGCTTTACGGGTATAATTACCGCCGTAATCGGACTGTTATGGATTTCCCCTTCCTTAGCCGTACTGCCGAAGCTGCCCGCCGCAAAATCAAGAGCCGAAAAGCAAAGCTTAGGCTTTTGCGTGCAGTAAAGTGCGGTTAAACCGCCAAAGCTTTGATTGCGGCTGTTAAAAAACACCGCTCCTTCTTTGGCTGTATAAGCCACAGGCATAGAGCCCTCCTTATCCGCCGCCATCAAGGGCATAAGCTTATACACAAGGTCAAAGCTCTGCTCGGCGTCGGCATTGTTGACAAGAGTAACGGAAATTTCTTTTCCCAAGCCGCTTGTATAAACCTTTACCTCGGTTTTCGTCCCCACGGACAGAATATTCCCCTCATAAAGGCAGGAATAAGGAGAAAATTCCGCCCTGCTGCCCCTTATTAAATCGTAATAGGTATTACTGAGCTTCATAAGCAGCATTTCGCCGTAATTATCCTTAATAATATCATTGCTCCAAGGGGTAAGCTTATTCTCTCTGCTGTTCAGCGCATAGGTGAACCCGAGACTGTTTTGTGAAAGCAGCGTGCCGAAGTCGGGATTTGCAAGAATATTGCACCAGGTGTTATGCTCATTTCCTATAACAAACGAGCCCTCCTTAAATCCGTTTTCCTTATCGGGATGCGAGCAGGGAATAACCGGCAGAGCCTTAGGCATTCGTACGGCGTTTATATCGGAAACGCTGTCTTTGGAAAACAGATCCTGCAAATTCACAAAGGCGGCAAGAGAATAAATCAAAGTGATAAGCTCCCTGTCTCTTTTCGTCTCCGTCTCCGTCAAAAGCAAGGGAAAACCGTTTCCCGCCAAAATATTTGCCGCTTCACTCTGTTCTAAGGCATTTTCGCAGATAACAACCAGATCGCAGTCTATGCCGCAGCCGTTAAGCCCCGATTTAAGCAGGGTCATATACTCCAAGCCCTCTGTTCCCTTGGTTACCAGCAGGGGAAGATCCCCCGAAATGCCGAACCGCCAGATTTCCCTTTTGCTGAGGGTATTGTTTTTCCGTGCCTGCAAAATCTCCTTTTGGGAAATTTCTCCGTACAAAACCGCCGCCAGGATTTTTTCCGCCATTCTGCCCTGCAGGGTATTTATGGAAAGAGGAGAAAGAAAATCTTCCTCCGAAAGGACCCGATTTAAACCTGCCGTTTGTTCTGCCCGTACATTTTTGTTTAATGCATTTTTAGCTTCCGTCTTTTTGAGCCTGTCCTTTAATGCCGTCTTTTTACCGTTTCCGATAATGTCGCCGCAGTTATTCCTTCCCACTCCTGCACAGTTGTCCCTGCGCAGATCCAAAGCCGCCTGCCTTGCTTCCTCTCTGCTGTCTCCGAAGCAGAAAAACAAGGTGCAGTGCTTTTCCTCGCCTGCGTCAAGCTCGATGCTGTCTTTTATAAAAAGACAGGGAGAGGGTATGCCCTTTTCGACATTGTCTCTGATAAAAGCATTTTTAAAAAACGAAAAAGGACGGTAATCAGTGCAGCTTTCTTTGGATAAGCAGTAAGTGAAATCCTCCTCCTCGATAAAGCCTCCCGCACAGGCGGTGATATTATCGCTGTGCCTGTCCTTTCTGCTGTATTCAAAAAGCCTGCTGTCCCTGTCATAGGAAATTTTCAGAAACAGATCCATAAACATGGGGTGAGCGGTATAATCCCTCGAAGCGGCCAGCACGGGCTCGCTGTAACAGCATAAAACCAGCTGCTTTTTGGATCTTGTTTTGTTTTTGACGGTAAATTTCCGTATTTCCGCATTATGACCGCTGTCCGTCCTAATACTCATTGTAAAGTCAAAATCCTTTTCTTCGGCGGTATATTCCGTTTCCTTCGGTGAAAACACCGTTTTTAAATTATCCTTAAGCATAGGGTGAGCAAAAAAGGGGTATACGTTCTTTTCGTCACAAAAGCCGTAAAATGCGCCGCTTGGACGGTTTATCCAGTCCTGTGTTTTATTTAATACCGATATTCCCTTATAGCTTGAATAAAAACAGCCGTTTGAAGAGGTGAACAGCGCAAGCTTTCCGCTCCACAGCACGTTTACAGGCGAGCCCTCGGACTTCTGCACCGTTATCTCTTCTCTTTCGCAGCTTATTATACCGTTGTCGCAATGTCTTTCCGTGATTTTCAGCACCTTTTCTCCCGCCATAACCTTTTCCTCCAGCAGCTCCTCCGCTCTTTTCATTTTCTCGTCGCTTAAAAACAACCGGGAACAGATATTGTTTTTAAGTGCGTTAGCCGCTCCGCAAACTGCCATTCCCGTATGGTGAGCCATAAAGCTTTTTATTACCGCCTTATCGCCCACCCGTCCCTTGGTGTAGTCCACCGCCTCGTAAAAGCCGTAGTCGTTGTTAAACGCCCCTTCTTTTTCAAGCAGCACTAAATTATTCCAGCTTTCAAGAGGGTGGGAGGACAAGGTCAGATAAGAGGAATAGGGGCTTACGACGCACTCCTTATCCATTCCTCCCTTTAAGGCGGTTTTCTGCACTCCGTGAGCCTTGTACTGATAGTTCAGATCCTTATCGAAGGCATAGTAGCCGCTTTCGGAAATTCCGAAGGGTATCCGCCCTGCTCCTGCCGCCCCTCGGTTTCCCATAGGGCTGCGGCTGTGCTTCTGGCAGTAAAAGGCGTATCTTAAAGCTTCATAGCTCATGCTTCCCTCCTTTGACGTAAGCAGCAGCTCGGGCATATAAAACTCGAACATTGTGCCTGTCCATGCTATAGCCCCCGCATAATGCCCGTTTCTGGACATTGCCCTCGACAAGGCTCTCCAATGCTTTTTTGGAGCTTGCCCCAAGGCTATTGCCGTGTAGCTTAAAAGCCTTGCCTCCGACATCAGCATATCGTAGCGGTGAGAGGACAGCTTTTCCGTTTTGAGGTCATAGCCTATGCTGAACAGATGCTTTTTCCTGCAGTAAAATTTGTCCAGTCTTGTTTCACTTATAATTTTTTCACATCTTTCCGCCAGTGGGGGCGAAATTTTATTTTGTATCAAACATTCCTTAACAGCGATAAGACAGGCTAAAAAGTTCCCGCTGTCTACCGAGGAAACAAAGCTGCTTATTGCTGCAAGGCTGTTCAGGTCATACCAGTTATAAAGATTTCCGTTCCATTTTTCTAAGTTTTCAACAGTTTCAACCGAGTTTTCCACAATTTCCTCAAAACGCTTTTTGTTAATTATGCCCAAATTAAACACCGCCGCTGCCGCTAAAAGATACATACCTATGTTTGTGGGCGAGGTGCGCATTGCCACCCTATATATGGGGTAAAGCTGAACGTTATCGGGAGGGAGATAATGGGTGCTTTCATTGGTATAATCCTCAAAAAAGCTCCACATCTTTTTTATTTGTGAAAACAATTCCTCCTGCGCCTTTTGAGGAAGTGCGGGAGTGTGTTTTTTTGAAGGCTTGTCCGCATAAATAAAATAAGGAAAGGCGGCGCACATAATAATTGCCCCCGCAAGGACAAGAAACGCACCCGCATTAAAGCCCGCAAAACCGTCCGTATTACCCGTCAGGCTTTCCGTAAGACCGGGTTCTGCAAAATTCGGCCGCCCCAAGCCCCCGCCCAAAATCCCGCAGACCAAAAGAACAACCGAAGCGGCAAAGGCGGGCAAAAGCGAAAAAACACTGCCCTTAAAGGCGGTTTTTTCCAGAAATCCGCTGGTAGTCCATTCCAGCATCTTTTTCCTGCTGAAAACGCTGCGCCAAAAGGTCTTGATCCCTGCGTCAAGGGAAACCAAAGCCGCCTTGGGCAGGGTCATAAGCTCCATTAACGCCCTTAGGGCAAGCTGTCTGGTTTCGCTTACTATGGGCGAATAAAACCGTCTTGTCAACCCAAAGCCCAATCCCCTTTTCACCGAACCGATAAAAGGCGGCAAAAAGGGAAGAAGCAGGGAGCAATAGGCGGTGACCGCCCCTATATATCCCCTTGGTACAAAGCAGGAAATTATCAGCAGGGCAAAAATCAAAATCGGGTTTATTCCTCTTCGGAAATTATCAAAAAGCTTGAATTTTGTTAGAGGGGAAAACTCCTTTTTGAATATAAAGCGGAGATTCTGAAAATCTCCTCTTATCCAGCGGTGCGCCCTTTTAAAATACGCCTTTGAGGTAGCGGGAAAGCTGTCTGAAAATTCCGTTGTGCCGCTGTAAGCGACGCCCGAAAAGCCGCCCTCCAAAATATCATGAGAAAGCACTCTTTCCTTAGGCAGCTTGTCCTTGCAGCTTTTTAAAAAATCCCTTTTTTTGATCAGACCCTTTCCGCAAAAAATACCCTCTCCGAAGCAGTCGAAATAAAACTCTCCCCCGAAGCTGTCATAGGAGGAAATGCCGCTTACTCCGCCGTTTCCCGCCATTCCTCCCGCAAAGGGCGTTTTTAAGGTGGAATCAAGGGTAGAGGTGCAGCGGGGCGCAATTATGCCGTATTTTTGGTTTAAAGGGTGAAGCGCCGCTGCCGCCAAATCCCTGATGCTGTCCATTAAAGGAACGGTATCAAGGTCAAGGGCGGCTATAAACTCGCACTGCCTTACTCCTTCGGCGTTTCCCGAAACATAGGCAAAGTCCGACCATGTACCGCACATATATTCCGCCAGCTGCTCAATCGCCCCACGCTTGCGCTCATATCCCTGCCACTTGTTCATGGTTTTGCAAAAGCTGCGTTTCCGAAAAAAGATAATGCTTTCGGGAAGGATTCTTTGCCTCAGCTTTTCCGAGGCGGCAAAAAGCTCCTTGTCAGAGGGATCTTTTTCCTTGTCCTTTGGCTGCATATCCAAAAGAAGAGCAAAATATATGCCCCTTTGGGTATTTTTAAGCTTAGCGTTTTTCAGCTTTTCGAGAGCTTCCTCCAAAGCTCCCTCGTCATTCACCAATGCGGAAATAACGCAAAGGGTTTTGCCTTTTTCCCCAAGGTCGTCCTCTATATCCGTTCGGGGCAGGGGATTGCTTTTTACCCTTCTTGCCGTCAATAAATCCGCAAAGGGCTTAACTATGGCAAAAACGGGAAAAAACAGAAGGGGAATCAGCCACGGATTCCACAAAAGACCTATACCGACGCTTAGCAAGGCTGCAGCAAGAAAAATGTACAGCAAATAAAGCCCCGCCTTTCGGTAGGGAAAAATATTCCTATAATCGGTTTCCACCACATTCATTACCGATGTGCTTTCCGTTGATGCTCTTTTTGTTACTTCGGGGATATAGCGTTCCTCTCCTATGCCGATTTCCCGTGCAATTAAAGCGGCTTTGGCTCTGAATACCGCCTTGGTTTCCCTCGAAGAGCTTTTATAAACCTCATCGGAGCTGAAGGCAGTGTGAACGGGACTCAGCTCCGCCAACCGCTCCATATCCAGATCCCTTAAAGCATACATTTTTTCATAATATTTTGCGGGATTGTATTTATCCGTGCTTTGATTTTTACAGCTTTCCTGCCATGCTCTTAACGCTTCCCGTATGAGACAAAGCTTACCCTGCCACAAAAGACTGTCTATATCTCCCTCGCCGATATATCCGCTTTGCGACAGCTCCGCTATAAGCCGGGAAACGGTATCGTCGTTGATGACGGGAAGAGACGACAGCCTTTCTCCCAAAATATTTTTATTTTCCGAAACAGTGATATACTGATCCTTTGCGGTTTTTATAAGCTCCGTCAGTTCCCTTTCAAAAAGGCGGTTATCCCAAAGAGGAGGGCAGCCCTTTAAAGCCTTTGCAGATTGTTTCAGCTCTTTAATTAAGGCTTTTCCGCATAAAATATTGCTTTGTGACATATCTTCTCCTGTTTTGCTGCTGTAATCTGTGGTTAGTATGTCACATTGTATTTAAATCATACTGATAAAAAAAGAATTTCAGAAATCAAGCAGGTAAGCGTTTTTGCCCGTTCTTCAAAGCAAAAATGCTTACCTGCTTGGATAGACAGGAATTTAAAATTTCACAGTTTTCAAAAAATTTTAAATTCCCGTCGGTTCTGAAATTCTTTTAAAATCAGCAAATTACCGCCGGCTTTCCTGAAAGCCCTAACAGCTTCGGAAACTCCTTAATATCTCATTCCACTGTTCTTATGGTAACCGACTCGATAACAATAGTATCAACGGGCTTGCTTTTTTCGTTCATTGAATCTTGCTTCTCCACCTCAACTTGGGAAATCTTGTCAATCACATCGAAGCCCTCCACCGTCTGACCGAAAACGGTGAAGCCTCCGTCAAGGAAGGGATAACCGCCCTTTTCCCCATACCTTTCAGTCATTTCGTCGGTGCGGTCATTGATTGCCTTCAAATCAAATTCGTAAATTGCTTTTTGATTCTGCCATTTTTCAAGAGCCTGCTCATACTGCGCCTTTTGGTCGCCTGTTGCTTTGCTTGCCAAATCCTTTGCCTGATCAATATAGCTGTCGCACTGCTTAATGGCGTTTTCATATTCCGAAGCCTCTACGAAGCTGCCGCATTCCTTGTTGTTGATAATAAAAAACTGCGTGCCGTTTACTCCCCCCGCATTGGCATAGCTGAGCGCACCGTAATAATGCCGCATATTCTTGTTGTATTCAACGCCGAACTTAGGCTCGTCCTCGCTGCCCCTGCCGTCGCCGCTTGCAGAGCCGCCCTGCATCATAAAATTCTTAACCACACGGTGTATTGTTTTATTTGTATAATATCCGCTGTTTGCAAGCTCGATAAAATTGCTCACTCCCTTAGGTGCGGCTTCCTCAAACAGCTTGCACTTTATTTCCCCGAAGTCCTTGATTTTTATAACCGCATAGGTATCGCCCTTTTCAAGTGTAACGTCCTCGGTATTTCCCTTAAAAGAATCGGAGGTTTTCACCTCTGTGGGCGCATACCCGCCGCCGCTTGAGCTTCCCTCGGAGCAGCCGCTCACGGTTAAGGCCGTAACCGCCGCCAACAATCCGCAGCATATTTTTTTAAAATTTCTTTTCATTTTGTCTTTCCTTTCTCTTGCATGACTTTTTATTTAGAGCGGTGCCTCGCAATGACCGCCTAACGTCTTTGTTTGCGGGGCTGTCTTAGTAAGAGTAGTTTTGGGAGGTTTCCAAAATATAAACCAGCCCGTTTTCGTTTCCGTAATAATTTTTCCTCTCGGCGGCTTTCTTAAAGCCCATACTCTCATACAAGCCTATAGCCCCCTTATTGCTTTCCCGCACCTCCAAATATACTCTCTCGGTTTCCGGGGGCAATGCCCGCAAAAGCGATTTTATCAGTGCTTTGCCCTTACCCTGTCCTCTGTGCTCCTTTAAAACCCCGATACGGTACAGCTCGCATTCCTCAAAGGAAGCCGCCGCCAAAAAATACCCTATCGCTTTCCCTTCCGAATATTCAAAGCCATATAGAATATCGGCTCTTTCCAAGGAGGACGTTACCGCTTCAAGACTCCAATAATCCTCGGGAAAACAGCTTTTTTCCAGAAACGCTATTTCCCTTGCGGCTTCAAGAGGGACGTGGGATTTCTTATTCAATTGTCTTTCCTTATTTTCCATAAAACCTTATTTTGCATAATACAATTATTTCAGAGGTTTGCTTCAGAGGTTCGCTTTAGAGATTTCCTTTATATAATCCTCGTAAAACCTTACCAACTCGTCTCTGCACTTTCTGTAGCCCTCAATGCCGTTAAAATAAGGGTCGTCAATACCTAAAACCGTTATCTTATCGTCAATGTTTTTATTTTTAAAGTAAGATTTTAAGGTGATTTTCTGTCGCTCGGTCATAACATGAAATTCGTCAAACTCATCTGCGTGATATTCCGAAATATGGGTAGGCTTATAGCTCGTCTCGATTCCCATCTCGGACAAAACCGCCTGAACGTTTTCGTCTATATGCTCCCCCATAATGGCAAAGCCTGCGCTTTTAAAGCGACAAGGCGCATTTTTCCTGACCGCAATGCTGTTGGCGATCTCCATCGCCAAGGGACTGCGGGTTTTATTCGAGGTGCAGATTATTAAAACATTTTTCATATTTTCCCCATTTTTGTCGTTATCCAAAAGCTTGTATTCATCGGATTTGTGCGTAATTTTTAAATCGGAATTTGTACCGGCAAGGGCAAGGATTCCGCTGCGGCCTTAAAAAATCCCCCGTGCTTGCCGGTGCGGTTCGGGAAATTTTAACCAAGCCGGCGGCAAAATCCGCCGAAAGAGTGTGCGTGGTATCAAATGAATATTCTCCGAAATCAATGCGTATCAAACCACGTCCTGCCGATCTTAACGTCGGCGGTAAGCGGAACGGCAAGCTTAACGCAGTTTTCCATCTCTTCCTTTAGGATCTCCGCCGTTTTCTGCGCAAGCTCCTCATCCACCTCTACTATCAGCTCGTCGTGAACCTGCAAAATAAGCCTTGCGGGAAGCTTCTCCCTGTTCAGTCTGTCATATACCCTTATCATAGCGAGCTTTATAATATCGGCTGCCGTTCCCTGAATGGGAGTGTTCATGGCTATTCTTTGAGCCGCCGCCTGCACCAGCTTGTTGCTTGCGTTTATATCGGGAATATATCTTCTTCTGCCGAACATAGTTTCCACATAAAGATTTTTCTTCGCCCCGCTTACGGTGTTTTTCATGAAAGCGTCAACTCCGCTGTACTTAGCCAAATAAGCTTCAATATACCTTTTTGCCTCGGCAACGGATACGCCCGTATCCTTTGATAGGGAAAATGCTCCTATACCGTAAACGATACCGAAATTGACAGCCTTTGCCCTTGAACGCAGCTCGGGAGTTACCCATTCCAGCGGCTGTTCAAATACCTGTGAAGCGGTAATGGCGTGGATATCGTCACCGTTTAAAAATGCCTGCTGCATAATTTTATCGTCCGCCAAATGCGCAAGCACTCTAAGCTCAATCTGCGAATAGTCGGCGTCAACCAGCACGCAGTTTTTTTCAGCCACAAAAAACCTTCTCATATTTTTGCCCAGCTCGGTACGGACGGGAATGTTTTGTATATTTGGCTCTGCGCTGCTTATTCTGCCCGTGCGGGTTTCCGTCTGCTTAAAGGTAGTGTGTATCCTGCCGTCCTCGCTGCTTACCGCCGCCTTTAAACCGCTTACATAGGTGGACTGAAGCTTTGTGAACGCCCTGTAATCGGAAATAAGAGGGATTATGGGGTGCTTGCCGTACAGCGACTCCAAAACCTCCGCATTGGTGGAATAGCCTGTTTTGGTTTTCTTTCCGAAGGGAAGATTGAGCTTTTCAAAAAGAATCATTCCCAACTGCTTTGGCGAACCGATATTGAATTTTTCTCCCGCCAAACTGTAAATTTCCTCTTCGGTACGGGCAATCTTTTCGGCAAGCTCCCTTCCGAAATTATCTATGCCCTCAGCGTCGGTCTTTACCCCCGCAATTTCCATATCGGTAAGCACTTTTGCGAGAGGGATCTCTATTTCCTCCAAAACCTTGTTAAGCTTTGCGGAATTTACGGCGTTTATAAGCTTTGTCATCAGCTGATACAAGCTTTGCCCCAGCTCCTCTTTATTTTGGGGAGCATTTACTCCGTACCGCCCGCAAAGCCTTTCCATTTCATATCCGTTGGAGGTGGGGTCGAGAAGATATGCCGCCAAGGTTGCGTCGAAAACAACATTTTTTATATCTATGCCCATAGGCATGGCAAAGGCGTACAGGGCTTTTAAATCAAAGGTGCGCTTTTCGCAGCCGCTTTCAAGAAATTCCCTTGCATTTTCGGATACGGTAACATTATCGTCGGTGCAGACATAAATCTTATTGTCGAAAAGTATAATATTCGGTACTTGTTTGTCGGGAACGATTTCCTCGTTTTCGGTTTTTGCAGAGCCGTCTATTATCTTTTGAGCAGCCTTTTCATTGGCGATTTTCATGTTTTCGGGAGAGATATTCAATTTTTTAAGAATATTGAACATCTCCAGCTCGGTCAGTATTTCGGCAAGCCTGACCTCGTCCCTTTTTTTGGGAATATAGCTGTCAAGGCGGGTATCCACGGGTGCGTCAAGGGCGATAGCTCCCAACCTTTTGCTCAGCAGGCAGCTTTCCTTTCCCTCGGACAGCTTTTTTCTGAGTCCCGGCGTTATCTCCAAGCTGTCTAAATTATCATAGATATAGCTAACGGAGGAATATCTTTGTATAAGATCAAAGGCGGTTTTCTCGCCTACCCCCTTTACTCCGGGAATATTGTCGCTGCTGTCTCCCATAAGTGCCTTAACCTCAAGCATTTGCATAGGGGAAACGCCGTACTTTTCCATAATTCCCGCAGGCGTATACAGCACGTCCTCTTTATTGCCCGCCAAATTAACATAAACGCTCTCGGTAACAAGCTGAAAGCTGTCCCTGTCGCCCGTGGCGATTATCGCCGTATTGCCGCCGAGCTCTGCGGCATGGGAGAGAGTGCCGAGAATATCGTCCGCCTCCCAGCCCTCTTTTTCGACGACGGCAATTCCCATAGCGTTCAGAATGTCCTTTACCAAAGGAAGCTGCATGGCAAGCTCCTCGGGCATAGGCTTTCTCGTGCCCTTATATTCGGAGTACATTTTATGGCGGAAGGTGGGAGCCTTTAAATCAAAGGCGGCTGCAACGCAGTCGGGCTTAAAGTTATTTTCAAGCTTAAGCAGAATATTCATAAAGCCGGTAACCGCATTGGTAAAAACGCCTTTTTTGTTGGATAAGGCCCGTATGCCGTAAAAGGCTCTGTTTATTATGCTGTTTCCGTCTATTACAAGCAATTTCATAGCTTTGCCTTCCCCCTGATTTTTCTTTTAATTATATCATTTTACAGCGGCGTTGTCAATTATTTTAAGGTGCCTTGAAAAGTGTCTTTGCCATTGCGTTTACGCCTTGCGGCGGGGTGCGCTCCCGCAGGGGGTTACTGCGTTGGCTTTTTGAACTGCGTTTGGCTTTTTTACTGCGTTTTGCTTTTTGCACTGCGTTTTGCTTTTGGTGATTTTTACGAGCTGCGCCCGCAACGCTGCCTTTTCCGTCTTGCGACGGG
>DNUB01000099.1 GCA_003508605.1 Oscillospiraceae bacterium
GGCGTTGCCCCTCATTGAATTATTCGAAACAAAATACAATAAATAACTTGAAAGGCAAAAAAGTGAATATACTGATAGTTGGCTGCACCCGTGTCGGTGCGGAATTGGCAAGAGTCCTTTGTGAAAAGGGACACGACGTTTCTGTTATGGACAGAAGGGACGATGCACTCGAGCATATCTCCGAGGGCTTTACCGGGCTTACCTTTAAGGGGGTGCCCATTGACAACGACGCCCTGGTGGCTGCGGGAATAGAGGCATGCGACGTGGTGTGCGCCGTTACGGATAACGATAACGTCAATATTATGGTGGCTCAAATCGCCAAGGAGGTATATAAGATTCCGAAGGTTATGGCAGCTATAGAGGACGTGGAAAAAGAGGATATGTTTCAGAAATACGGCCTTAATTCCATATGCCCTACCCGTCTTACCTTAGACGCCATCGTGTCCGCCATCGACGAATACGAGGGACAGACATGGGTACAGTTCGGCAACCATAGGGTCAAGTTTTATTCTATGCCCGTACCCAAAGAGCTTATTGACGCAAAGTGCGTCGATATAGACTATGAGGAAAACGAGATCCTTTACGCCATAATACGGGACGGCGGCAACTTTGTTTTGGTAAATAATTCCAACATTATTTTAAAGGAGGGAGACACGCTTATATTTTCCAAGCTGGTGGACTGATCGCTGTGCGGCGGCTTGCAGAATATTCTCAAATAAGCGTAAATCGCAATGAAAGCAATAATCGTGGGCGGAGGCAAGGTAGGATATTATCTTGCAAAAACTCTTTTGGAAAGAAACTATGTTGTTTCCGTTATAGAAATAAAAAAGGATATCTGTCGGTATTTCGCCAACACTCTCGATGTAACGGTGGTTTTGGGCGACGGCTCTACTCCCGTAGCACTGAAAAAGGCGGGAGCGGACAAGTGCGACTCCATAATTGCGGTTACCGGGGCGGACGAGGCAAATCTTATAATCTGCCAGATGGCAAAGAAAATGTTCCAGGTCAAAAAGACCATAGCCAAGGTCAACAACCCGAAAAATGTCGACACAATAAAGGCGTTGGGAGTGGATATCGCAATTTCGGGTACGGAAAACATTATAAAGCAGATGGAGAGAGAGGTGGACAACAGCCGAATCAAGGAGCTGATGCCCATTAACAAAAAGGCGGCGGTGTTTGAGGTAATTTTGCCCGAAAACTATGCCTACGACGGAAAAGCCATTGCGGATATCAAGCTTCCCGACGGCTGCAATATCATTTGTATTACAAGGGGTGAGGATTTCCTTATTCCGAGAGGCGGAACGAAGCTTTTAAGCAAGGATATCCTGCTGATCGTCTCCTATATTTCGGCGGCTAACGAGGTGCGCAGAATGCTGAAGCTTAAAAAATAGAGCTTTGAAAAGGGAAGTCTGTTTTTATGGACCTTAAGGAAGGTCTGTGCCGATTACAGCCCGATATCAGAAGGCTTGGCGGTAATTTGCCGATTTGAAAAGAATTTCAGAACCGACAAGAATTGAAAGTTTCTTTTTGAACTGTGAAATTTTAAATTCTTGTCTATCCAAGCGGGTTAGCGTTTTTGCTTTAAAAGTTAGGCAAAACCGCTAACCTGCTTGATTTTTGTTATTCGTGCTGTCAGGGCAGCTGTGAAAAAAATATTTGCTTTTTGTAAACAATTAACAAAACCTTTCGTATAATTTGTAAATATTTACCGTATTCATACTAAATTTGTAATTTGCTGTTTCCCCACTTGATATTCTTTGGCTTTTTTGGTATAATTTTAAGTAGGTATGAGACTTATGCAAAATTCACAATGTCAGTCAGCGCAAAGGCAATACGGTAAAAACAGGGAAACCGTTTCCCGAAAAAAGCGAGGAAGGCAGGAAAGGAAAGCTATGACATCTCCGTACACATCAGAAGAAATCATTCAACAAATGAAGGGGATATTGGAGTTCGATTTCAGAACTTCCCCAAAGGAGGCCACAAACAAGCAGATCTATAAGGCTATCTCAAAAATTGTCGTTCATCACCTTAAAGAAAAACGCCATAAGTTTATGACGAAGAAAAATTCTCAGGGCAAAAAACAGGTTTATTACATCTCCATGGAGTTCCTTATGGGACGCTCCCTTAAGACCAACCTTTACAACTTAGGCATGACCGAAGAGGTTGAAAAGGCAGTCAAGGAAACCTTTAACGTTAAATTGGACAGCATTTATGAGGAGGAGCCGGACGCAGGCTTGGGAAACGGCGGTCTCGGACGCTTGGCGGCCTGCTATATGGACGGACTTGCTACCTGTGCGCTTCCCGCAACGGGCTATTCCATTCTTTATGAGTACGGTATTTTTAAGCAGAAAATAATGGAGGGCTGGCAGACGGAGCTTCCCGACGATTGGCTGCCCGGCGGCGAGGTTTGGTTGGCTTCCGTTCCCGATCAGGCTATTCAGGTGCATTTTGACGGATATATCCAGGAAAGCTGGGCCGACGATTATCATTCCGTTAACCACGTTAATTACACCACCGTCAATGCGGTTCCCTACGATATGTATGTCAGCGGCTATGACAGCGAGGGCGTTTCAAAGCTCCGCCTGTGGAGCGCAGAGGGTATGAGCTTTGATATGAGCGCATTTAATAAGGGCAACTATGATGCGGCTTTGGGTGCAAGCAACATTGCCCACTCCCTAACAAAGGTGCTTTACCCCAACGACAATCATTTGGAGGGAAAAGCCCTTCGCCTGCGCCAGCAGTATTTTATGTGCGCCGCCTCTATCGGAGACATTGTAATGCGCCATATGAATATTTACGGCACTCTTGACAATCTTCACGAAAAGGTTGCCATTCACATAAACGATACTCACCCCACCCTTGCCATTCCCGAGCTTATGCGGATTATGCTTGACGAATGCGGCTACAGCTGGTCAAAGGCTTGGCATATCGTAACCAACACCTTTGCCTACACAAACCATACCGTTATGGCGGAAGCGTTGGAGAAATGGGACGAGAATATGCTCCGCAACATTCTCCCCCGCATTTACACAATTATCTGTGAAATTAACCGCCGCTACTGCGAGGGTCTCCGCAACCGTTTGGGCGATGAGGGCAAAATCGCAAGAATGTCCATCGTAAGCAATAATCAGATCAAGATGGCCAACCTCTGCACCGACGCCTGCCATTCCGTAAACGGCGTTTCAAGGCTTCACAGCGAAATCATCAAGGAAAGCGTATTTAAGGAAGAATATTCCGACAAGCCCTATAAGTTTAAAAATGTAACCAACGGCATCGCCTACAGAAGATGGCTGCTGCAGTCCAACAAGGGGCTTACCGACCTGCTTTCACAGTGCATCGGCGACGGCTTTAAAAAGAATGCGGCGGAGCTGAGCCATTTCTCTATGTTTAAGGACGACAGCGGCGTATTAAAAAAGCTTGCCGAGATAAAGAGGGACAATAAGGTTGCCTTTTGCAGCTATGTTGAAAAAACCACAGGCAGAAAGCTTAATCCCGACAGCATTTTTGACGTTCAGGTAAAGCGTCTCCACGAGTACAAGCGTCAGCAGCTTAACGTTCTGAATATTCTTAACGATTATAACTGTCTTTTGGAAAATCCCGACGCCGATTTTGTTCCGAAAACCTATATATTTGCTTCAAAGGCAGCTCCCGGCTACTATATGGCTAAGCAGATCATTAAGCTTATATGGTGCTTGGGCGAGGAAATCAGGCAGAATCCCAAAATCAGCGATAAGCTAAGCGTGGTATTTCTGGAGGATTACCGTGTGACACTTTCCGAAATCCTTATGCCCGCCAGTGAAATTTCCGAGCAGATCTCCCTTGCGGGAACAGAGGCTTCGGGAACGGGCAATATGAAGCTTATGCTGAACGGTGCGGTTACCATGGGAACCTACGACGGAGCAAATGTTGAAATTTGCGAGCAGGTAGGCAGAGACAACATATTTATCTTCGGTATGAACGCCGACGAGGTCAATATCGCCAAGGGAGGCGGCTACAATCCCGAAGGTCTGTGCAACGGCGACGGACGTATTTCCGCAGCAATCAACAGAATGTACAGCGGAATCAACGGCGCAAAATTTGACGAGGTTGCAAACTCACTGAAATTTACCGATCAGTATATGGCGTTTGCCGACTTTGACAGCTACCGCAAGGCGCAGCTTGCAGCTTCCGAAAAGTATAAGGACGTATTGGGCTGGAATAAGATGTCCCTTATGAATATCGCAGGAGCGGGAGTATTCTCCGCCGACCGTGCGGTTATGGATTATGCGAGAGATATCTGGAATCTTGTCTGATTCGAGTTTTCCGAGATTAAAGAGCGGAAATAAAATCAAAAACGGAATGTCCCCGCCTTAAGGCGGCAAGGGCTATGCCGAGCTTTCAGCGGGGTATATCCCTTACCGAAAACCCGGGACCGACGCCCGACGCTTTAATAAATTCGGGGTGCTGCCCTTATTAAAAAAACAACACCGCATAAGGTTACGGCTTTGTGCGGTGTTGCCTTAGAGATTTCCCGTTGAAAATCGGTATATATTCAAAATCAAATGTCACCCGCCCTTTGCCGTAAGCAAAAGGCAAAGACTTCATACGGCGGCGGGTTTTGTTCAGTCTTTCGGGGGGACCCGGTCTCCCGCTGAAAGACTGAGGGGCTTACGCTTCGGATTTTTCATAAATTCGGGGCATTGTCTCTTATTGAAAGGAGCATCTTTATGAGCTTACCTGTTTACGACAGCTTTGATTCTTATTACAAATCGCCCTTCGGAGCGGTTGAAAGGCATACGGAAATTCGGTTTCGCATAACCGTGCCCGTAGATTTTAACTTTGCCGAATGTGTTCTTGTAATGTTCCGACCCGGCTTTAAGGAAAGGTTTACCGTTCTTGCCAACGAGGGAATACAGGAAAAGGACGGCGAAAAATACCGCCTTTATCAGGGTGTGTATACCCCCGAGCACACGGGGCTTCACCAATATTACTTTTTTCTTGCCAACGAGGATCAGCGCCGCTACATCAAACGTATGGGAGCTTCCTTGGGAGGCTTCGACAGCGGCGAGCTGTTTCAGCTTACGGTGTACGAGGAGGGTATGACTACCCCCGAATGGCTTAAAGGCGGTATTATGTATCAGATCTTCCCCGATCGCTTTGCCATGTATGACGCTAATCCCGACGATGCGCCGGAAATGCCTTCGGACAGACAGTATCACACTAATTGGAGCGATATGCCCGTATGGCAGCCCAACAGCCAGGGAGTCGTCACCAACAGCGACTATTTCGGCGGAAATCTGAAGGGCATACAGTCAAAGCTTCCCTATTTAAAAAGCCTTGGAGTTACCTGTATATATCTTAATCCTATTTTCGAATCCCATGAAAATCATCGCTACAGCACTGCCTGCTATGAAAGAATAGACCCTGTTATGGGTACGGAAAAGGATTTCCGAGAGCTGTGCAAAAATGCAAGGGATATGGGGATACGGATAATTCTTGACGGTGTGTTCAGTCATACGGGAGCGGATTCGGTTTATTTCAACAAAAACGGCAGGTACGGCGAACACAGCGGCGCATTCCGTGACCCGGAAAGCCCGTATCGCGATTGGTACAGCTTTATAAAATATCCCGCTCTTTACGAAAGCTGGTGGGGCTTTACCAACTTGCCTAACGTAAACGAAAACAATCCCTCCTACACCCGATATATCTGCGGCGAAAACGGAATTTTGCAGAAATGGATCGACGCAGGGGCGGCAGGCTGGCGTTTGGACGTTGCCGACGAGCTTCCCGACGAATTTTTGGATAATCTGCGCATTGCCGTTAAGCAAAAGGGCGAGGACAAGGTGATTTACGGAGAGGTGTGGGAGGACGCGTCAAACAAGGAGAGCTATGGGGTGCGCCGCCGCTATCTTAACGGAAAACAGCTTGACAGTGTTATGAACTATCCCTTTAAGGAATGTATATTGAATTATATTAAGTATGCCGACCCCAAACCCTTTGTCGACGGGATTATGACCATTACCGAGCATTATCCAAAGCCATGTGTGGATATTCTGATGAACTTTATCTCCACACACGACACCGAAAGAGCGATTACAAGGCTTGCGGGAAAGGACATAGGCTTTAACGACAGAAGCTGGCAGGCGGCGAACTGCCTTTCCTCACAGGAATACACCTATGGAACTGCGCTGTTGAAATGCGCAATGGTTTTGCAGTTTTTCCTTCCCGGCGTTCCCTGTATTTACTACGGAGACGAGGCGGGACAGGAGGGATATAAAGATCCCTTTAACCGCCGCACCTACCCTTGGGGCAGGGAGGACAAAAATCTTATACGTTTTACCTGCGAGCTGGGACAGATAAGGCAGAAGTGCATAGGCGCACTGGCTAAGGGCGGCATAAGGTTTATTGACGTTACGGGAGATTACTGCATTTTCAGAAGAGAGGATAAGGAAAGGGGAGAGGCTGCGGTGGTTTATCTGAATAAATCTCATAAGTCAAGAACCTTTATGCTGCATGAAACCTTGGGAGAATGCAAGCACTATCAGGTTGTGAGGGATCATTCGAGAGACAGCGGAAAACTGCAGATTGCGCCCTTTGACTATGAGGTGGTGCTGGTGAAGTAATCGGAGCGCAGTTTATTTCAATTTTTTTTAACAATATTTAGGGGAAACCCTGATGGTGCGGCACGGACGCCGCAAATTGACCGCCCAAAGCTCCGCAAGGATGCGGAGATATCAAAGCGGTCATAAAT
>DNUB01000004.1 GCA_003508605.1 Oscillospiraceae bacterium
TTGAACTGCAATGCTTTTTTCCTTGTTTTTTCGGGGTGCGATCATTAAAACTGCTGTGCTGTGAGATTTTGGGGCGGCTCTTTGGGGATAGTGTACTATTCTTTTGTTTTGCTGTTTTGCCGTTTTGTTGTTTTACTGTTTTGTTGTTTTGCTTTTGAACTTTTTATTGTATCTTTTATATTTTTGGAAATTGAACCCTTGCAATATATCCGACATATAAAAGGCAAGGCTCAAATTATTTTACAAATTCTCCGGTGTAGCTAACTCCGTCCTTGTTATACAAAAAGGACAGTCTCAAATCCTCTTCGTTATAGCAAATTTTGTGTCCTTCCTTAAAGTATACCGAATTGATATTCTTTTCGGTCAGGGCGGTCAAAGTATTTTCCTCAAGGCTGTCCGCAATGTAAAGGGGAAGTATCTCCAGAACGATCTCCCCGCAGCTTTTTTCTTTCGAGTATGACACCAGACCGTTCAAAGAGGCTTTGGGCATGGCGTCGGCTATATCTAAATAGGGCGTTCTTATTTCGCCGTTTTTTAAGGTGTAGTAATGCTGAACATCCAGGGAATTCATAGGATAATTGCGCATATACACTATACTCAGGGAATTAACGTACTGCATTGCCGAGGCGTGATACAGCTCACCCTCCGCCATATCGAAAAGGTTGAAGGAGTAATCCGTTCCGCTGTAGGCGTCAAAATTTCTCACAAAGCCGTCATAGCTGGAAACCGAGCCTGAATAATATCCGTGAGAAGCCATTTCCTCCGCAATATAATCCACCGCAAAGGCATTTTTCAGCCACAATAGGCCGATAAAGGAGCATATGCCCTCTTCCTCCGCATACCTGAGATACTCCTCCGACACCGCCAGCTTAACCTTATTGTCGCCCAAAAGCTCTACGCTTACCGCTTTGGGATCGTTTACATATTTTAAGGTTCTTTTGTAGGACTCTCTTACCTCGCTGTTTAAAATCGGGTCAAAATCTCCAAGGAAAACGTCGTCCTCACAAAAAAACAAATTTCTGTACTGCTCATATACGGGTGCTAAATAAATATAGCGGGAATTTTTCTCGGCAAACATCGAAAAAACCTTGTATAAAAGCGGATTAACCGTAAGCTCCTTATTTGGATTTTTATTAAGGGTGCAAATGTTTACAAAGCCGTCAAACTCCTCATATTCGTTTAAAACGCAGTATTGGGTTCTTGTTATCTCGTTGTACAGCGCAGTAACCGCCTTGTTTTCCGCAGAAGGGTTTGCGCCGTTTGCGCCGAAGAAATACTGGAACACAAACTCCGTGCTGTCGCTTTCGTTGCGGTTAGCCTCCACGGTAGTCCAGCCGCCGCCGGGGGAGAGAAAATTTACAAAACAAAACACCAACAGTCCTGCCCCTATCAAAAGGAACAGGACGGCGGCGACAGCTCTTTTTTTAACGTTGGTATCCGACAGCTCTATGCGCTGTACGGGCTTTACATCGTAATTTTTTCTATTTTTTACAGTTCTGCCCAAGTCAAATCACCGAGAAAACGAGCAGCAGGAGGAACAAAACAATTATTGCGCCGATAAATACAAATCCTGCAATCGCTCCTTTTTTGCACATTTTAAAGTTTCTGATGTAATTATGAGCCTTGAAAATATACGCTGTGGGAAGTCCCAAAATAGGAAGCAGGAAGGAAAGGAAGGCGAACCAGAAGCTTCCCGTATCTCCCGAGGGGTGCTTAAGAATTTCCTCCTCCGCCTTTAAATCGGCAGTCTCCTCCTCATGCCTTTTGCTTTCGCTGCTTGCGGCTCCGCTTTCGTCAATGGTGATGGCTTTTACGGGAATGCCCGCTTCACGAAGCTTTTTATACTCCTCGATCTCCTTTTTATTGCCGTAAACGTAATGGTCATACCCTATGTTCACAAATTCGGGCTTATCGGTGCTGTAATCGTGGATAGACGGATCGTAGGTGTACAGAACCTTGTTCTTTTCCAGCTTGGGATCGGGAATGGGAATAGCGGAAATAAGAGAGTGGGTATAGGGATGGAGAGGGTAGTTGAACAGCTCCTCCGCTTCCGCCACCTCGACGATCTTTCCCTTGTAAATAACGCCGATACGGTCCGAAATAAATCTTACAACCGACAGGTCATGGGCGATAAACAAATATGTGAGCTGCTTTTCCTCCTGGAATTTATTCATCAGGTTAAGCACCTGCGCTCTTATGGATACGTCAAGTGCGGAAATAGGCTCGTCCGCCACAACCAGCTCAGGCTCCATAACCATAGCTCGGGCAATGCCTATTCTTTGACGCTGTCCTCCTGAAAATTCGTGAGGATAGCGAGTAAGATGCTCAGGCAAAAGTCCTACCTCGGTAATCATTTTCTCCACCTTTTGGACTCTGTCCGCCTCGTTTTTGAAAAGGTGGAAGTTGTACAAACCCTCAGAAATAATGTAATCCACCGTCGCACGCTCGTTAAGAGATGCGGCGGGATCCTGGAACACCATCTGTATATTTCTTATAACCTCTCGGTCGAGAGAATGGGGAATCTTGCCCGAAATGCGAACGCCCTTGTACTGTATCTCACCTGCGGCAAGGGGGTTTACTCTGATAACCGCACGTCCCACGGTGGTTTTTCCCGATCCCGATTCGCCCACAAGGGAAAAGGTTTCGCCCTTGTAAATGTCAAAGGAGGCGTTCTGAACCGCCTTTACGGCATTATCACCCTTGCCGAAGGTTATGTCTACATTTTTCAAAGAAAGCAGTATTTCTCTTCCGTTTTTATCCTTAGGACCGTGCTCGGGAAAGTGGGTCACACGCCCCTGCTTTTTTTCTGCTTCTTGGTTATCTGTTGCCAATTTTTTTGCTTCTTTGTTAACTGTTGCCACTTTTATAATCATTCCTTTCACGAAGAAATCTGTTTGTCTCAGAGTCCTGAGAGCTTGTTCCGACGGCGGTGCGCATTTTCCGAAAAAGGCACGGCAGCCTATGAAAACAAACCCTAAATATTAAATGCGTTTATCAGCTTTTCGTGGATATTTTCAATAGCCTCGGGCTTGGAAATTTTAGGCGAACGAGGGTCTAAAAGCCATGTTTTTGCATAATGAGTATCGGATATTTTAAACATGGGTGGCTCATAAAGTGTGTCCACTCTGAGACAATAGGGGTTTCTGGGTGCAAAGGAATCTCCCGTAATCTTATTATAAAGAGAAGGAGGAGTGCCTGTGATTGAATAAAGCTGCGTATTTCTCTGCGCCAGCTGAGGCAGCGAGGACAGCAGTGCCCACGTGTAGGGGTGGCGGGGATCGTAAAATACGTCCTCCACCGTTCCCAGCTCGATTACCTGTCCCGCATAAAGAACGGCTACTCTGTCGGCGACATTTGCCACCACGCCCAAGTCGTGAGTAATAAACACTATAGTGTAGCCAAACTCCTTTTGCAGATCCTTGATAAGCTGCAAGATCTGCGCCTGAATGGTAACGTCAAGGGCAGTTGTAGGCTCGTCGCAGATAAGAATTTTTGGCTGGCAGGACAAGGCGATGGCAATAACGATTCTCTGTCTCATACCGCCCGAATATTGGAAAGGATAGTCATCAAAGCGGTGCTCCGCATTGGGAATGCCGACCTTGCGCATAAGGTCAAGTGCTCTGTGTCTTGCCTCCGACTCGGAGCAGTTCTGGTGCTTTAGGATAACCGAGGTTATCTGCTTGCCTATGGTTATGATGGGGTTAAGAGAGGTCATAGGGTCCTGGAAAACGGTGGCGATTCTGTTTCCTCTTATCTGCGTCCAGTCCTTTTGCTCCTTGATCTTTGCAAGGTCGATAACGCAGTTTCCGTGAAGCTTATCCTCAGTCTCGTCGGTAAATTTGACACGGAAAGTAACGTTATTGAAAACGCCGTTTCTATCATCCTCGTTTTCCACGTCGACGCCGATCCGGAAGGCCTTCATAAACGCCTTTTCCAAGCCGGCTATCATCTTGTTTCTTTTGAACGGGTTATATCTTCCCACCGAAAGATAAATTTCCTTAGCCAAAAGCTTGTTCCTTTGCCTGGTTTTTTCATTTATTTCATGGCTTGTCTCTTCATGATACTTTGCCTTCAGTCTGGCAAGCTTTTCATGATACTGCTTTAAGTACTCACTGTCTGCGGCGGCAGCATGCTTTTTTTCAGCCTCGTGCTTTTTGGCTTGGGCTTCCTTAGCCTTGATTTTTTCCTCCAAGTCGGCAATTTCCTTAGCGGCCTTTTTTATCCTATCCTTTTCCTTGGAGGGATCAAAGGTTTGCTTCAGATTGAATATATCGGTTTTCCTGGCAATAAGCTCCTTTATCTCTGCTTCCGTCTTTTCTTTTTCCTCTGCGGAAATATGAGCCTTGCTTTCCTTTTCCGCCTCCAACTTTTGAATTTCGTTGTAGGTAGCTGCGCCTGCCTCAAGCTTTGAATACTCGTTAAGCCTTTTCTCTATGCTTTCGATTTTCGCTCTTGCCGAATTATCAAGCTTAACGCTTGTGTCGGCAAGCACGTCGTCGTCAAAAACAAGCTCGCCGCTGCTGATAAATCCGTTGGAATCCAGCATTCCCGCAAAGGTCTTTGTAAATACCGACTTGCCCGAACCCGATTCGCCTACTATGGCTATTGACTCACCCTCGTAAATATCAAGGGAAATATTGCGGATAGCGGTTAAAATTCTTCCTCTTACACGGAACTTAACCTCTAAATCCTTTACCGATAACAAAAGCTTTTTATCATTCATTTCTGTTATACCCTGTCCCTTTCAGTTACATATGTGTGCGGGGGTCGGAGGCGTCGCCCAAATTCTGACCGACCACATACAAAACAACGGTGATAATGGAGGCGACGGCAACCGGGCTCCAGAACTCAATCTCCCAGCCGGGAGTTACCATTGCGCTTTCGGCTTCGAATATCAGACGTCCCAAAGATTTGTCGCTGAGTCCCAAACCTATGTAGGAAAGGAATACCTCATAGGAAATGTAGGAGGGTATCTCCGTTGCAAGCAGGGTAACTATTACCGACGTCATAAAAGGCAGTATATTTTTAAGGGCGATTTTGACGGTGGAGGTGCCGAGGCACTTTGACGCCAAATTATACTCACGGTCACGGATAATTACCACCTGCGTTCGTATGAAGTAGGCAATGGCAATCCAGCCCGTAATGGTAAGCGCAAGCACCATAGTCCAGAAGCTGGCGGTGAAAAGCATTATCATAACGGCGATAAAAAGAATATAGGGAACGTTTCCTATTATGTTGTATACCTCCATCATAACGATGTCCACCTTTTTGGAAAAGCCCCAGATCGCACCTACGATAACGCCCACGGTCATATTGATGGCTGCGCATACAAAGGCTAAGGAAATGGATATTCTCGAGCCGGTCCAAAGAGCGTCAAAGGTGGACTGACCCGAAGCTCCCGAGCCTAAAATCCAGTGTATGCTGAAGCCGAATTTTTCGATGGCGGCCGAGGGTGAAAGGTGCTTTGTGGTGGGATCCATAAGATTTTCGTATCGGTCGTAGTCGATAAAGCAGGGGTAAAGATACGCAAAGAGTATCAGCAAGCCCAAAACCGCAAGTATCACTATATTTAATTTCTTTTTAAAGAACACACGAAATACCGAGTGCCAATAAGAGTAACGGGGAGCGGTTATCTTTTCCGATTCCAGATCGTTGTGATCCACTCTCGAAAACAGCTCTTCCTCTGTATAACCGCAGCCGGTGAAATCATAATCCATAATTATGACCAAGCCTTTCTGTATATTTTTGTTCCGTTATTTTTCCGTTTAGCTGTTACCTGTTTTTGGTTGTAAAGGAGATGCGGGGATCTACCAGAGACATAAACAGGTCGCCCAAGATAATGGACACCACCGACAGTATGGCATAAAACAGCGTTACGCCGACTATTACGGAGTTATCGTATTTGTTGATTGCCTCGGTGAGCAGGTTACCTGCACCGGGGACTACGTAAACACGCTCGGTAATAATTGCGCCGGTCAGCGCAAACAGAACGCTTCCGGGTATTCCGTGAACAATGGGGATAATTGCGTTTTTAAGTATATGCTTGGAGAATATCTCTCCCTCGGTAAGACCGCCGGATCTTGCGAATTTTACATAATCCGAATTCATCTGGTCGATCATATATCTTCTTAACCATTTCATAAGGTTGGCTATGGAGGGAAGGGCAAGAGAAACGATAGGCAGAACATACATAAGAACGTTGGAGGACTCCATGTCAAAGGTGGTGGGAAATCCCGCCGCACCGCCGATAGCCTTAAAGAGGAATATGTACGCAAGGGAAGGAACGGCGATGATAAATACTATATAAAAGGTTCCCAGCTTATCTATAAGCTTGTCCTTCCTTCTTGCCATCAGTATTCCCAAGGGCACGCCCAATAAGTAGGACATAATAACCGAGATTATACCTATAACAAAGGAGTAGCCCATTTTCGACATACCGTTGCGGTACAGCTCCACATTGGTATAATCGGTGTCAAAACGGTCCTCGTTTATCTTGTTGGCAAGGCGGGAGCCGCTTACATAGGTGGCGGAATGCAGATTATCCGCACTCATTTCCGTAAGACCTGTGGGGAAGGTGATCTCCGACTGCACATATGCGCCCTGGCTGGACGTCATGGTCTTGAAAACGTCAACGCCGGAGTTTACGTTATAGGAGGTGCCCAGCCTTATTGTTATAAGATTCTGGTGAATAAAGGGGAAGGTGCCGTCCGTATAGAGCAGATATCTGTGGGTTGTGCCGTTTCCGATAATGGCGGGAGAAAATCTTCCGTCGCTGTAGGCGGGGTCGTGGAGGGTAAAGGTAAGCCCTCTGTCCTCGATCTCGTCCTTCACATTATGGATATTGTCCACAGCAATCAAACCGGAAAAATATTTCCAAACTCTTTCAATAAGAGGGATATCCTTATGTGCAAAAAGGATCTGCTGTCCTCCCGAGGCAACCTTTTTGGGAGTGGACATTACCGCATCCTTTCTGACCACAGTATAACCCTTGGATTGGTAATATTCCGTAAACTTCTTAACATACTCCTGAACGATTTCCGAATCGTTTTCCTCTTTTCTTGCTATGGAAACGGCCGCTTCTCTGGTTTCCTCGTCGATTTCTCCGTCCTTGACAAGCTGAGCAAGGTAGTCGGCGTAGGGCACGTAATCCAGATAGCCGTATTCCTCCCATTTCTGATGGGTATATGTTTCACGGGCATTGTTCATCTGCTTTGCAAACAGCGGGTCGCTGGCGAATACCTTGTCCCGGGGCAGCATGGTATATATCATGACCATTACTATAATCACGACTGCAATTACGGATAAAAGCCCGTGCAAAAGACGTTTTAATAAATATTTTGTCATATTTTTTTCACTCACTTACGACATTTTTTTACAGGAAAAAAACAAACAGGGGCAAACCTGACGGTAAAACCGCCAAGTTTGCCCGAGCCTGTTATGATTTATTGCTGCGAAACGGGGCAATCATTTCCCGGCAATAAAGTTTTTTGTTTTAGCATAAAACCAATCCGGGATTAAAATACACCGATCATCTTGGTCATATCGCCGGAGTAGTCGGGAAGCATGGTGTTCAGATAAGTCTGAGGATCACCGTAGTCAGGACCCCAACCGCCGTTATCGCAAGAGTTGTAGTTGCCTTCTTCCGCAGATTGGAAGTTGTATGTTGCATCATTCCATTCTTCATAGCCCTTAAGGCAGGGAATAAGGTTAACCTTTACCATATTGTCAAGAGCGGTTTCTACCGACTTCTTGAATGCGTTTGCACGGTTAGCGAATACGTCAACATCCTGTGCGAAGGGGAAATCAAATACAACGGGGTTCTCGGCGGAAACCTCAACGCCCTGTGCCTTAAGCTCTTCAACAGCCTTCTTCATTTCTTCCTTTGCGTTGGCTACATTGTACCAGCCGTCAAAGCCGTCGCTGGAGCCTGCGCCGTCGTCAGCCTTAGGATCGTATACCTTAATGGGATAACCGTCGGCAGTGATCTGAGCCTGAAGGATCTCGCCGTAGTTTGTGCCTGCCTTGAAGGTCTTATCCTCGCCGTTGATGGAAACGGTTACGTCCTCGCTGAGGGTTACGAATGTGCCGGGAGTGTAGGAGTTTCTTACGGAAAGCTCCTTAACGTCCTCGCCGTTAACCATTGCATTGAAGGTGATTCTGTCGGTACCGTAAGCAAGAGCAAGACGGAAGTGCTGATTCTGCATAGCAAGATTTGCTCTTACCTTCTGCTCGTCGGTCATTTCGGATACAGCCTTGGTGTCGTCGTTAAAGTTACCGTACTGCTTACGATAAAGGTTGAACCAGATGGTGAAGGTTGTAGCGTCGGTGGAGCTTACATAATGATACTTTTCGAAGTTTCCGTCCTCGTCGGCCAGCTTCTTGGTGGTCTCGCTGAGGGAAACGCCGTCGATCACGCCGCTGCATGCATCGTCATAAGGCTTTCTGGGGTCGGAGCCGTCGCTGAAATGCCATGTAATGGTCTTGATATTGATGCCGTCCTTATTCCAATAAGCGGGGTTAGCCTCGAACTTAATGGTGTTCTTTGCAACAAGGCTTGTTACAATGTAAGGACCGCAGTAAACGATGGAATCGGGATCCTTGCCGTAGGAATAATCCTCTGCGGCAGCGTCAAAATCTGCGCCGAACTTGCCGCCCTTGGATTCGTAATAGCTTCTGCAAAGAGGAGCGAAGGACTGATAGCCTAACATAGTCATAAAGTAAGTGGTGGGCTGAACGAGAGTGAACACAAGGGTGTGTTCGTCGGACGCCTTAATGCCTACCTCGGCAAAGTCTGTAATTTTGCCGGCGTTGTATTCCGCCGCATTTTCGATAATGCCGTCAACAAGGTAAGAAACATAGCCGCAGTCCATCATATGCTGTATACCTGCAACAAAGTCGTCGGCAACAACGTCTGCAACCTCTCTGCCCTGAGAGTCTACCCATTTAACGCCCTGACGGATCTTAAAGGTGTATGTAAGACCGTCGTCGGAAACCGTATAGCTTTCTGCAAGGGCAGGCTTCAGCACGCCCTCCATATCATATTCCATAAGACCGTCGTAAAGGTTTACGAGAGCCTCGCTGTCTGCGCTCTGGTAAGTGTTCTGCCAATCCCAAGTCATAGGATCCTGAGGATAAAGCATATCGTAGGTGTCCTTAAGGGTGTAGCCCTTGTCGGTAAGATACTGCTTAGCCCAAGCCTCGTATTCGCCTGTGCCCTTTACCTCGTTGTACTTTTCCTTCATAGCGGTTCTGTCTTCGCTCTTGATGAACTCGGTAGCAACGATGTACTGATGGAATCTGTCGTTATCGGTTCCCCAAAGAATAGGAGAAGCGGTGTTGGGGGCAACTCTCGAAATAGCGTATCTGCCGCCGTTGGAGTTGGTAGGTACGAGAACGGCCTGCTCGAGAAGCTTAGCCTCGGCAATAGCCATCTTCGCAAATCTCTCGGAAACGCTGGAAGCATTCTTAGCCTCCTCCAGCAAGGTATTGTACTCGCCGAGAACCTTTTCGTAAAGCTCCTGGGAAACTTGATCATGTGTTTTGTCGGCATAAGGATCGCTCATCTCTCCGGGATTAACGGGTGCATCGCCCGTACCTTCGCCGGAACCTGAGGAACTGCCGGTATTGCTGGCGTCGGTGGAATTGGTGTTTTTGGGATCATCAGAGCTCTGCTCGCATCCCGCAATGCTCAAAACCATAGCCAAAGTCAGCATTACAGAAACTAACTTTTTCATTTTTTTCCTCCTGTAAAATTCATATCTTTTTACTTTTTTACCTTTTATTTTAATCCTTGAAAGCGGATTATTATGCCCCCGCCTTATCGGACTAAATGCAGTATTGGGGCAGCCGACCTGCAAAAACCGGTTTTAACCCGGTGTGAAATCGGTTACCTGCGGACGGTTTTGCACCTTGAATTTTTATATCTTTCAAATTTCACCGTCAACTTATCTTGTAGTATATCACTTAGATTTTATTTTGTCAATAGCCAACTTTTGGCTGACCCTGCCCGTCCCCCTTCAAATGGGAGGGTTTTATGGCTTTAAAGCGGCTTATTTCGGTTTTTTATTGTGCAGATTAACAAATAGCGGAAATCATATTCGATATTTTTTTACAATCTGCCAAAATTTTTTTTGAATTTTTTTCTTTTCCGCAGTGCAAATACAGCCCCCTTATGCGGAGAGGATTCGCCCTCGGATCTACTCCGCCGCCGCTCTTGCGGTGGAGTAGGCTATTTGCAGGTTAAAGCCTCCGGTAAAGCCCGTCGTGTCAATAATTTCCCCTGCAAAGAACAGACCCTTTACCAGCTTGGACTCCATATTTTTCGGGTCGATCTCCTTTACCGAAACGCCGCCGTCGGTGATTATGGCTTCGTCAATTGGTCTGAAGCCCTTAATATATAAGGTAAAGCCCTTTAAAACGCCGCACAGTGCCCTTCTCTCCTCCTTGGACAGCTCCGCCGCTCTTTTATAGGGGTCGATTCCCGCCTCCTCCAGAACGGGACGGATAAGCTGAGGGGGCAGCAGGGTTCTGGCTATGTCCCTGACTGTTTTGGGGTCGTTCTTAAGATTATTTCCCGCTTTCCGTGCGTTTTGTATGCTGCGCTCCGATTCGCCGTCAATTTCCCTTAAGATCCTTTTGTCGAGCCTTTCCTCCGGGAGAGCGGGCTTAAAATCGATCACCGCCCTGTATCTGCGGCTTTCTCCGCTTTCCATAAGAGCGGAGGCGGTAAGGGTAAGGGGACCCCCTATTCCGTAGCTCTCAAAGGTCATCTCCCCCTGCTCGGAAAAAACGATGCCGCCCTTCTTTTCGTCAAAAAGGGTGAGAGACACGTTTTTCAGGACAAGCCCCGCCGCTATGGGATAGGTTTTTTCGGTTTCCAGGGGGACCAGAGCAGGCTTCAGCTCGGTAACGGTATGCCCCGCCGCCTGAGCCAGCCTGTAGCCGTCGCCGGTGGAGCCGGTGGACTGATAGGACATTCCCCCTGTGGCAAGAATGACCTTGTCCGCATTATAAAACCCTTTGTCGGTTTTTACTCCCACCGCCCTGCCGTCGGCCACCGCAATTTCCACCGCTCTTTCGGCGGCTATCTTTACCCTGTGCTTTCTTAACTCTCTTTCAAGAATCTTTACTATATCCGACGCTCTGTCGGAAACGGGAAAAACCCGTCCCCCTCTTTCGATCTTCAGGGATACTCCCAGCTCCTCAAAAAAGCTCATACAGTCATACGGACCGAACCGTGAAAATGCGCTGTACAGAAAGGAGGGATTTTTCGGAATGTTCTTCAGCAGACCTTCAAGGTCGCAGCTGTTGGTGATATTGCATCTGCCCTTTCCCGTTATCACCAGCTTTTTTCCTATTTTTCCGTTAGGCTCGATAACCGTAACGGCGTCCCCTTTTCGGGCTGAAAAAACGGCGGCAAAGCTGCCCGCAGCACCGCCGCCGATTATTACAGTATTCATTTCTTTTTCTCCTGCTTAAAACGACGGTTTCTTTATTTTAATATGTGTACTTAAATATTTTAATTTAATGTGTTCGCTTAAATATTTTAATGTGTGTATTTAAATAGGTGTAAGCCCCATAGGTATGTGCAAGCCTCATAGAGCGGCTTCCGTTTTAAAACGGCTCAGACTCCCGGGGCGGCTTCTACTTTAAATCGGTATAAACTCCGTTCTCGTCCCACATTTCCTCAAGCCTTAAAAGAGTTTTTTCGAGAGTTGCCCGCTTTTTCATTCCCACCGCCACGATTATTGCGTTAATAAGGCTCAGGGGAGCTACAAGACTGTCCGCAAAGCTCACCATATCGCTTTTTGCGGGCAGCACCTCGTCGGCGATAACCCCCAAGGGGGAAGCGGGACTGTCGGTTACCGCTATAATATTCGCCCCGCAGGCGGCGGCGTACTCGGCGGCGTCGGTGGTGCTTTTACAGTATCGGGGAAAGCTCAGACCGATAAAAACGTCGTTTTTGCCTATACGGATAAGCTGCTGATAGATTCCGCTGGTGTTCACCGGATGCACAAAATGCACATTGCTGAATATCAGCTGAAAATAGTTGTCCATAAATCGGGCGAGAGCGTTGCTGCTCATAGCCCCGAAGATGTAGATGTTTTCGGCGGTGATTATCTTGTCCACCGCCCTGTCAAACGCCTTTTCGTCGATCATTTCCACGGTGGATCTGATTCGGTCGATGTCCTGGTGCAGCACGCTTTTCAGCAGGTTGTCGGGGTCGATGCGGTTGTTGGTGATATCCAGTCTTTGAAGGGCGGTGAGCCTTGTCTTGCTGTAGCTCTGAAGATCCTTCTGCATTTCGGGATAGCCCTCGTAGCCCATTTCTATGGCAAAACGCACCACGGTGCTTTCGCTTACGTTCACCGCACTGCCGAGCCGAGAGGCGGTCATAAAGGAAGCCTGCTCGTAATGCTGTATTATAAAGTTTCCGATAAGCCGCTGGCTTTTGGAAAAGGCGGACATTTTTCCTTGGATCTTTACAATAAGATTGTCCCCCGATTCCTCGGCCGTCCCCCTGTTTTCCCCGACGGCGCTTCCGACTGCTTCCGTTCCTTCCGCCTTTCTTCCGGGACGTTCCTTCGCCCTGTTTTCTTTTAAGGGCTTTTCTTTTATTATTTTTTCGTTTAACAATAAGGTGTTTGAAGCTTCCACTTTTACTTCCTCTTTTGCTGTTATTTCCTCTATATATGATTATGCTTATGCTTATGCGCCAAATTCGATATGCCGCAGGTTATTTTCCCCGCAGCCTTACATAGTTTACACTATTTTTTGCATTTTTGCAAGTTAAAAATTGCATTTTTAAAGTAAAACAGGTATTGCTGTCAATAATAACTAAATATAAACCTTACTTTTACTGTGATTTGTGGAAAATGCAAAAAAACTATTGATTTTTTTAATCGGGTGTGCTATTATTGGCTTGTAAGGTAAATTACTTAAAAAGGGGGCGATGGATATGGGAAGCGGTAAGATAATTACCATAAGCCGGCAATACGGAAGCGGCGGCAGAGAAATCGGTCAGAAATTAGCGGATAAGCTTGGCATTCCCTTCTATGACAACGCCCTGATAGAAAAGGCAGCGGAGGAAAGCGGACTTATACCGGCTTTCTTTGAGGATACCGAGCGTCATGCGGGCAACTCTCTCCTATATGCTTTGTATAGGGGTGCGCATGCGGATCGGTTCGGCACTTCGGTGCTGTCTATGGAGGACAATATCTATCTTGCCCAATCAAAGGTGATCCGCAAGGTGGCTGAGGAAGGTCCCTGTGTAATAATCGGCCGCTGTTCCGACTATATTTTAAGTGATATGCTTAATCTGGTGAAGATCTTCGTGCATGCGGATTTGGATTTCCGCAGGGAAAGGGCGGTTCGTATCGACGGAGTTGATCCCGCCAAGGCGGAAAATGTGGTTCTCACCAAGGATAAACGCCGACAAAATTATTATAATTTTCACGCCGACCGAAAATGGGGCGTTGCAAAAAATTACCACCTGTGCATAGACAGCGGCTACTGCGGCATTGACTGCGCCGTTGAGGTAATTTACGGCTACGTGATGAAAAACGGCAAATGATTTTTTGCACCGAAAAACGGCAGATAATTTTTGACGGTTATTTTATCTTATGAGTATGCAGCATTACTTAATATTTTAATTTGCTTTCTTCTTTTTTCCTTCCGTTTTTTTCATAAATATTTCTCCTTATTTTATTTTATTTTCTGCGGACCTGCCTTAGGCGGGTCTTTTTTATTTTGAGAATTTTGAAAT
>DNUB01000312.1:0-2567 GCA_003508605.1 Oscillospiraceae bacterium
TCGGCTCTGCCGTCCGATGTGATCCGTGAGGGGGCGGCTTGCCGACCCCTCGCTTTGTCCTGCTTTCAAATAATATTTGCTGTTTTTGCCCCTAAACCTCGTCAGCCCGCTTGTTTATCGGGTTTCAAGTTGAGTTTTTCAATCCGTTTTCGCTGCTTCCTATCCGCAATCACTTGCTCTATATTTTTGAGTTGCCGATTGTAAAAATACTGCTTTGCTTTTTCAATTGGTAGTATTGTGTAAAGTAGATTTCCGTTACGTTTTTCTCCTCGTGAGGTATAGACAGCGGTCGGTTCTGTTGTAATAAATTCTTTATCCTCTAACTGTCGTATGTACTTGCTAACCGTATTTCTTGACATCTGAAGCGCTTCTCCAATTGTTTTATAGCTTGGGTAGCACTGAAAAGATTTTCTGTTTTCGCGGTAGAGCAAGTAAGAGTAAACAGCAATCTCACCGTATGAAAGTCCGAGATAGAATATCTCATTAGGCAGTGGAAAGTAGTCCTTGATTGGATCACGTTTCGGGTATCTACTGTTTCTCATCCGCACCTCACTTTTCTGTTTTCGCATTTATCCAAAGCTGCAATTTCTCTTTTGGCACGACCAGTCTTGAGCCAATTCTGATTGCCGGAAAATCCTTTTCGTGCATTAACTCGTAGCTGCTTGACACCGAAACGCCGAGCAGTTTTGCGAGTGTTTCTGCATTCAAGAACAGCGGCAGTTCCTCATAGCTTGTGTATATTGCTTCTTTCAAATGTCTGACCTCCGATAAAATTTTAAAGACGATCAAGAGCAATGCGGCTTTTCCGTTTGCTTTTGATCGTCCATATTATTTTAACACACCACTTGAAATTTCTCAATAGTTATGTTATAATTAAAGCACATACTCTATTTCTTTTTTCATATTCTCTATTTTTGAAAATATTTTTTGGAGGTTTTCCGTGTTCAATTTCAGAGCTTATTTTTGGGGTAATGATGTTTATATAAACGAAAAATACAGGTACAGTTCCAACGAAATTCTCATCGCTTATCTGAATGACAGGCGCGTAAAATATATTTTGGACTCGGATTTTGTCTATGAACTTAAGGAATATAAACGCTGCTTGACCATATCTCCGCACATGGATTATGATGATATTTCAAGATATAACGACAATGTTTACGCTGCTATGAGTGTGCTTGAAGATATCAATCGTATTATTTTCTCGCTGCCGCCGTTTGATAAAACTCTTGGCTATCCCGTGATAAAATTGGATGATATCTTGAACGACTATGATCGTTTTTTCGAGGATGGGCTGAACTCTATGGACTATGCACTTGGCTATGTTGACAAGGATTTCGTGAATGAATATGGCTACGGCGAGAAAGATGATCTCGGAAACTATTATCTTCGGCTGAACAGATTTGATCTTCGACCACTCAAAAAAGACGATTTGGCAGATGAGGATATCGCCGACGACCTGCGCAAATTAAATGGCAGTATTGATTCATTTTTCGATATATACATCGACTTCTTAACCGCATATCTTCAAGTTCATCAGACTTATAAGCCGTTTATCTGTGATTGGCTTAATCACAATGAGGCGTTTCCGACCTCAGATGAAACCGCGCGTTATTTTACGGAATTTAATCGCTCCAAAGGACTGAATTTTGAAAGAATAAAGTGCAGAATGCAGTCGTTCGGGTACAAATCCATACTTGATGAGAGCGGTAATTCTATCCTTTGTGAGGAGATAAAGTTCACCGATTTAGGCTCGTTTTTATACTATGATTTCTTTCACGGGATCGCCCAAAACTATCTGCCAAATCGTTGCAAAAACTGCGGGAAATACTTCTTGATTCGCGGAGGTTGGTATTATACATACTGCGACAATCCGCTTGCTGATGAGCCTGACAAGACCTGCCGTGACGTTGGTTCAAAACGGAGTTACGAGAAAAAATGCAAGAACGAACCGATCTGGCAGACCTATAACCGCTCTTATAAAGCTCACTACGCAAGATATATGAAAAAGAAAATGACGGTTGCGGAGTTTGAGGAGTGGTCGCGGTTCGCTTCCGAAATCAGGGATAAGGCATTGGCGGGGGAGATAGCATTCGAGCAGTACTATGTGGATATCCGAAAGTAAAAATAGCCGAGTCGGTGTTTTACCGACCCAGCTATTCGTGCGCTCTATTCTTTGTTTTATGCGGCTCATTTTTTGAAACAAAAAACGCTGACGGGACAAATTGTCCCGTCAGCATTGCAGCTGTTATCGAGTACTCATTAGTATCCCCACCAACAAGGCATTTCTAAAGACAAGGAATACTTTTTATTTAATTTTGCGTTTCGCTGCCGCGACTATAAACGCCGCCGCTATCGCTAACGGAATAAGCGATGTCGCAACGCCTGTTGACGGGTTTCCGTTCTGTTCGTCCGGATCTTTCTTGCCCGGTTCGGAAATGTCGCCGCTTGAGGTTGTGCCTGACGTCGTGCCGGAATCTCCTCCCCCGCTTGGCAGCTTGTCAATGTTTTCCGTCCGCATTTCATAGCCGCAAGCGCTGCATTTATACGTTTTTATGCCCGTTTCC
>DNUB01000312.1:2948-3122 GCA_003508605.1 Oscillospiraceae bacterium
ATCTCCGCATTCGCACTCGTGCCAGTGACCGTCAGCGTCCGATTTCCAGTCCGTGCCGTAGCTATGCTCATGGGACGGAGGTAATTTGTCAATGGTTTCCGTCCGCATTCCATAGCCGCAAACGCTGCACTTATACGTTTTTATGCCCGTTTCCGTTTCGGTAGGCGCTTTTGT
>DNUB01000203.1:0-3024 GCA_003508605.1 Oscillospiraceae bacterium
ATTCTGAAGGCTTTAGCCTTCTCATTCGGAGGTCGCCGAATGGCAGTTTCGCCGTGCGGGGGTTTGATTTGCAATGCTTTTTTTCTTATTTTTTTGTTTTCCCTTATTTTCCCTTGTTTTCCCTTATTTTTTCAGTCCCTTATCCTAAAAATTCAAATGTTTTTATCATCAAAATAATTTTTCAGCTTCTCCGACTGTTCCTCCGACAAACATCTTTTCGGGAAAATGTAGATCAGCGATCTGTTTACAAACAGCAGAAAAAGATTTTCTGTTTCTATGGAATCGAGCTTTTCCGTTCTCAGATCTATTTTTGTTTTGTCGTGCTTAATTATCTTTTCCTCCGGAATCTCCACGTCCTCTGCCACTGTCATTACACCCCTGCTTGTAACGGCTACCGTTTCAAGCTGTTGGTCGGGGAGTATTTCCGTGTCTATTACTATTTTTGTTTCCGAAAATACTGCGGTGTACCTTTCTTCCCCGAAGCTTTCCAGGGTTTTAAGCAGTTTTTTCTTTGCGTAATAGGGCTTTGTCCATGTGGAAAAAATCATTCCCAAGCCTATTACCGTCAGTATGTAGCCGGGCATACTCGTATAATCGTGTACCACAAAATCTATGCCTATGCCCAAGGCTATTGCGTAAACAGCCGTAAAAATTACAGCTCTTCTTAAAGCGTATTTTTTCCAAAAGGCACTGTAGCCCTTCGATATTTCTTCAAGGGTGTTGTCGTATTTTATTTCAAAGCTTTCCATAAGTTCCTCATAAAATTTTTCAAGATAAGGGCAGCCGGCGTCAGCGGTTTCCTCCCACAAAAAGCATACCCAAGGCAAAAGCAACGCAGACCGTGCAGGCGATAACCGCCACTACCACGTCGCCTATCTTGCCCTGCTTAAAAAATATGGGTACGTTCAGTCCGCAGACTGCGCCCAGGGAAAACAGCATAAAGGGCAAAAGCACGCCGAAATCGGCAAAGCCCAGCATAAGCGCAGCCAGAGAAAAAACCCAAAGCGCAGCGCATATCACTCCCGCAACCCTTCGGGGAAAAGCCCAGGGGGATTCCTCCGTAACGTTTTTCAGGGCTTGCTCCGCCATTTTTTCTCTTTGCGTCTTTTCCTCCTCCGTTTCGTCATGAATAGGCTCCATTTCGGATAAAATCTGTATTATTTTTTCGTTATTCCGTTTAGAGTTCATATTTCCTCCAAATCAAGCATATGGAATATATCGGAGCGTGTATTTACAAGGCGGCGGGATCCGTTCAGTCCTTCAGTGAGGGATCGGGTTCCCCCACTGAAACCCTGAGGGGTTTACGCCCCCGGATTTTTCATAAATTCGGGGCATTGCCCCTCATTGAAATGCAAGCCCTCAAATATCGAGATTTTCCACATACTGAGCATTGCACTCGATAAATTCTCTTCTGGGTTCCACCTTGTCTCCCATAAGAATGGAGAAGGTCAGATCCGCCTGTGCTGCGTCCTCCATGGTAACCTGAAGCATGGTTCTCGAATCCGGGTTCATGGTGGTTTCCCAAAGCTGCTCGGGATCCATTTCACCAAGACCTTTATATCGCTGTACATCTACCTTTGCGCCGCTTTCGCCCTGCAGCTCCCTGATATATTCGTCTCTCTCCTCCTCGGAAAAGGCATACCTTACCTGCTTTCCCCTGAAAACCTTAAACAAGGGCGGCTGGGCAAGGTAAACGTGACCCTCCTCCACCAGCGGGCGCATAAAACGGAAGAAAAAGGTTAAAAGCAAGGTTCTGATATGGGCGCCGTCAACATCGGCATCCGCCATAATAACCACTCTGCCGTATCTCAGCTTCGATATGTCAAATTCCTCGCCCAGTCCCGTGCCGAGAGCCTTTACCACGGGAGTAAGCTTATCGTTGTTGTAAACCTTGTCAACTCTTGCTTTTTCCACGTTAAGCATTTTTCCCCACAAGGGCAGTATAGCCTGATAACGGCTGTTCCTTCCCTGCTTTGCGGAGCCGCCTGCAGAATCTCCCTCTACGATATATATTTCGGTTTTTTCCGTATCCTTGTCGTAGCAGTCAGCCAATTTTCCCGGAAGTCCCGCTCCGTCGGCAACGGATTTTCTCTTAGCCTCCATCGCCTTTTTAGCGGCGTCTCTTGCCGCCTGTCCGTTTATTGCCTTAATCACTATAGCCTGTGCGGTATCCGGGTGCTCTTCAAAATAATAGGTGAGCTTTTCGCTTACAACCTTGTAGACCACGGGTCCTACCTCGGGATTTCCGAGCTTTCCCTTTGTCTGACCCTCAAACTCGCATTCGGGAAGCTTAACGGAAATTACCGCATTTATGGCCTCTCTTATAGCTTCTCCGCTGATAGCTACATATTCTTCCTTTTTGCCGTCGTCCTTTTTATTTTTCGGCTTTTTCTTTTTGGATTCTTCCTTTTCCTTATACGCCTTTACAAAATCGTTTACCACCTTGTTTAAGGCTCTCTTAAAGGCAAGCTCATGAGTTCCTCCGTCGACGGTGTGTATATTGTTTGCAAAGGAGCGGAAGGCCTCGCTGTTAAAGTCGGTGTTGTACTGGAAGGCTGCCTCCACCATAATATCGTCAATAACGTCCTTTAAATAAACAACGTCGGGGTGAAGCCTTTCGGCTCCCCTTTTTTCCTGAAGCCAATCCACATATTCCACAATACCGCCGTCATATTTAAGAGTCTCCCCTCTTATGTTTTCGGGATCTCTTTTATCCGTCAGCTCGATTCTGATTCCGCCGTTTAAAAAGGCCTGTTCCCTCATACGGTCAAGCAGGGTGGCATAATCGTAATTCACATCATGGAAAATTTCTCCGTCAGCCTTAAAGCGAACCATAGTGCCCGTTTTATCGGTATTGCCCGTTACCTTTAAGGCCTCGGTGTAATGTCCTCTGTCAAAATGCTGAAAATGTACGTTTTTTCCGTCGTAAACAGTAAGCTCAAGCCATTCAGAAAGAGCGTTTACAACGCTTGCTCCCACTCCGTGAAGTCCGCCGGAAACCTTATATCCGCCGCCGCCGAATTT
>DNUB01000203.1:3304-3710 GCA_003508605.1 Oscillospiraceae bacterium
ATATCCGCCGCCGCCGAATTTTCCCCCTGCGTGTAAGATAGTATAAACAACGGTAGCCGCACTTATACCCTCCTTAGGGTGGATACCCGTGGGAATGCCTCTGCCGTTGTCCACAACCTCGATTACATTGTCGGGGAGTATACTTACCTTAATTTCCGTGCAGTAGCCCGCTAAAGCTTCGTCAATAGCGTTATCCACTATTTCGTATACAAGATGGTGAAGCCCTCCCGGACCGGTAGAGCCTATATACATACCGGGACGCTTTCTTACTGCCTCCAGACCCTCAAGAACCTGTATATCCGATGCGCCGTATACGTGTTCAACCTTGGTTTCTTCGTTCATTTGCTTTTACCCTTCCGATTATTAGCCATATACCCCTGCGATTTTAACCGCAGCCGCATATTTT
>DNUB01000297.1 GCA_003508605.1 Oscillospiraceae bacterium
TGGCGTTATGCGGTGTTGCCTTAAGGTAAAATCTAAATTAGGGAGGAGACCTGCTCCGAGGAGTTGTTTTATTTTGAGCAAAAAAAGATCCGAGGCTTTTTATTGCCTCGGATTTAATATTATCAAAATGTGCCGATTGAATTGTCGGCGGGTAGCCGATTCTGCCAAACAGCCTTTTGATTCCACAGGCTGTTTGGACTATGATAATCAGCTCCTATTTGATGGTGTAAAATCGTTTTCTCATGTGTTATTCTAAAGGATTAATGAAATTTAACTTGAGCATTTGGCGCTTAAACCGAAACGTTTAATCCCTTTGCTGTTTTACCGCCAAACAATCCGGATATATATTTGTATATATCGTTTAAAGCGCTGTCCAAATATTCCGGCAAATCCCTGTTTGATGCACCAAGTGCAAGAAAAACAGGAGACATCATATTTCTGTATTTATTCACCGTATTGGATATGGCGGAGGGAGAATTGTAGTCGGTTTCCTCAAAAAGCTTCATTATTTCTTCACGAGCTTGCTTGTTTGTGGCAGACAAAACATGAGTTTCATAATACTTGGCTTTGTCCTCCGGCATAACAAACCCCGGTTTGTCCCAGATAT
Organism: Oscillospiraceae bacterium; assembly: GCA_003508605.1. Taxonomy (GTDB): domain Bacteria; phylum Bacillota; class Clostridia; order Oscillospirales; family Ruminococcaceae; genus Ruminiclostridium_E. The sequence goes on from DNUB01000297.1 coordinate 608, forward strand.
CTCTGGATTGTTCCAAGCCCTCTTTTTCGCGCTGAATAAATGTTTCCGTTCTTGCGTCAAGCACATCGGAAATCATTTTTTGTTTGTCCTCCGAAAGATTTTCTTTTGCCCAATTTTTCACGTCGGCTTTGCTTACGCCCATTTTAGCATAATCGGAGTAATCTAAATTACCCTTGCGATCAAAATATACAAAGCTTTCGTTCATCTTGTCAACGGTTTTCAGAAGCTCGGAAAAATTCCATGTCGTGCCGTTGACTGTTACAGTTGTTTTTAAACCGTCAACGGGGTTTTCCTTTCCGTCGGCTATGTTTTGTTTAATTTCTTTCAAAGCGTTGTTATAAGCTAAACTTATAGCTTTTGTGTCACCTGCGCACGAGGAGGCTGTGCTGAAATATGAAAGGATATCGTTTCTGATATTGCTTGCGTAGCAAAAATCTGCGTTTGGATTATCCGACGGCTTTCTGCCCGCAACGTCTTTCATGCCCGAAAGGTAATTATCCCGATATTCCAATCTGTTTTCCCTGTCATAAGTATATCTGATCGTAAACGAACTGCCGTCCGCCGCCGTAACGGAACGGTTATATCCGCTTACTTTAACAACCCCGTCGCATTTCATAAAAGCTGTTTTTTGAGAAGCCTGAGCTGCGACTTTGGCAATTATATCGGACGACTCGGTGTCAAGCGGTCTGCCGCCTTTGAGATTATTTACATCGGAACGTACTTTTTCGGCTTGTTCCTCCGTCGGATCAGCGCAAAAGTTAATTTCCACTTCATCGGTTCTTGCCGTCGTTCCGGCTTCACATTTTACCGTACCAGTTTTGGGATCGGGTTCTCCGGCGGTTCCGTTTGTGGCGTTATATCCCGGCGTGGCTTTCCAGTCCATGTTTGTATTAATGGATACAGACATATAAATTACCTCCTGTTATGATTTTATATAAGACGAATAAGCGAAATGATACAAATATTTATATGTGGATGCGTTCCCGGAGTATGCGGTTATACGGGATAAATCATAAAAATGCGCAAATGATGTCGCATCATTAAGAATGTAATATTTGCTTGCGGCTGATGTTGGGGCGTTTATTGATAACGTAACCATACCGTTTGAGTTTGTCCATCCCTCCGCGTATTTATAACGGTTTCCGGAAGCTTCGGTCCATCCGGAGCTTTCCCATTCCAACGAAACATATTGATTTGCCATAGGGGTTCCGTCCGTTGAAGTTACTTGCACCGTTACCGAAAATTCTCTTTTGAATCTGTTGAGATATCCATAGTCATACCTAACGGTTTCCGAATCTAAATCGCCGCTGAAAGAAGTGAAGGTAATCTTTCCTACCTCCGGCTCTTCCGGTTCAGGTTCTTTAGATTGATATAATAAATTGTAATCCGAGGCTGTAAAATTATCCGTATTTGAAAATACAAGAATATAATATACCATATCAGATGTAAATGTATAAAAACCGTCACTGTCCGGAGCTTCAAGATATAATCCGGAGCCATCGCTTGTATACACCTCAACATCATACCCCGATACATCGGTATAATTTTTCTTTAATTCAAGCGAATCCTGTGTGGTATATCTATACCAGTCGCGGTCATTCTCGGCATGAAGGCTGAAACTGCTTGCAGCTCTTGAAGAGATGTTAGTAGCATAATACGGACTGTCGTTAGGCTCACAAAAGTCATATTCGCCTTCCACAGTAGCGCTTAACTGCAAAACGAAATTTTGCATTACACTGTATCCTTCGGTTGCGTAAACAACTATGGCGTAATATACTGTATCATTTGTTTCATTTATGTACGAAAGAGATTCATCTGCTGTTTTTTGAGTGTTGTCGGGATAAGTATTAAATATCGTTGGGAGCATTGAGTAATCGATAAGGTCGCCGAACGTATTTTTATCCATATCAAATTCGTACATTAACAAATCATAATTGACGTCCGGAGTCAAGGGACAAATAAGTGTTGCGTTGACCAGTTCTCCGGGCTCGAGAGCAAAAATGACATATTTGAAGCCTTCCTCTTCGGTTATGGTACCATAATATGTTTGCATCTCAAGATTTGCCGCAGCCGCAGGAAGTTCGTGTCCGCTGTCAATGTCCAAGCTTATATTAATATTTTCTTTCTTAGTCAGTTCTTGCCGAATTTCGCCATTGCCTGCCGTTTCGGCGATATTGACATTACCCAATGTTCCTAATGCTTCCTCGGCGCTGACATTTACGCCCATGTCGAATGTGCAGAAGGTAAATGCACACGCCAGTGAAACACAAAGTGATAAAAACTTGTTCATTTTCATTTCTTGTTATCCTTTCCTTTCATTTTATTTTATTTAGAACCTGCCCACATAGTAATGGTATGTGAATTTTCGATCAGATTTTGTTGAGGACAAGGCAAAATTTCGCAAGCTTGCTGTTGCAAGTCAAGAACTTACAACACAGTCCATCGGCAAAATCTGTCGAAAAGACGTATACCAATTCCTATGTGGAAAGATTCTTACTTAGGAACTATAATTATACTCGATTTTATTATAATGAGCAAATTTATTCTATTCAAATAATAATTTTACTTTGATATTGCATAATCAATAAGGTTAGTACCCCACCATCCTGTTTCCGATGAGTATCCTCCGGAAAGATTCACGGTTTTTATTGTGGCATAAGAGTGGAAAAGTCTCGTACTTGCCCTTAACGAAAGGACGGACAAATCTTTTGAGCCTATCGCCCCCGAAACTATACTCCACTTATCTAAAATTTTCTTCATATTGGAAGTAACTTTTCCGTTACCATTACCGTCATCGTATAGTTTATTCCAAAAATTTCCGCCTCCTCTGAAATACCCCGAATAGCCATAGCGCCACAGATTTGTGTTCTTTTCTTTTGCCTTGAACTGCTCATAGGCAAATCGAACAGTGGAATTAACGGATTTATCCGTATCTTTCGATTCGTTGTAATACGATTTCATATGTCCAAGCACCCGATAAACCGATTCAGTGTCAAGATCGGAAAACTGCTCCGGATCTTTTAGATTCGGATTGCTCCTTATCAGCTTCAACGTATCGTTTGCTTCCTGTACAGTCTTTTGGGTGTATTTTTCAAAGGTTCGCTCCGCAATTTCTTTAACTTTATCACCGGCTCCGAATTCATCGACAGCTTTGTTAAGCATAAGATAATTCATTGAAAAAGCAAGCCCCATACTTTCTTCATCGGCATAAGTCAAAGTTGTAAGCCCTGTTGCCTGAGAAGCAAACATATTCCCGATAAAACCTATGGCAATCAGATCGCTTTCGGTGTATTCGCCTCCTTTTACTTCGGAAGAAGGTTCAAAGCTTTTTCTCAGCGCATTTGCCATATATCCCACGTCCCGTTCCAGCCACTTGTCCTCGCTGTTTTCCAGTCCTGCGTAATCAGAATTGGTTTTTATGTAGTTTCTGTATGCGTTAACCTTTTGGTTCATTATATCCCGAACGCTATTTTTCAGATCGTCCTTAGATATATCAATTCCCATTCGGTCAAAGGTTTCTTCCAATCCTCCTACATAAAAATCTTCGGCATTTTGAACGGCGTTTTCAAATTTGATATTCAGCATATCAAGCTGTTCCGCACGTTCATCTCCGGTAAAATCCTTGTTAATCCTTTCCTCAAGACTTGCGTAAAGAGCGGAAGCATAATCTGTGTAATCGGAAATTTTATCAAAGCTGTAAGCACCGCGGAAATTATAAGAAACACTGTTCCAGTCTATTGCCTTATCAAGACCGTTTTCACGGATGTAACCGAGGAACTCATTCTGATCCATTCCCTTAACATCGCCGCTTTTAACTGCCGCATTGACTCCGACCCCTCCGTAAACCGATGAAGCATAACTGTTGTATAAAGCATCGTCTGCAGTGTAGTCCTGCTGATATGACAAAGTAAACACCACTTCCTGAATATCACCTACAATGCCCTTCGGGTTGTTTACAGTACCGAAATCACTCTGAAAGCCGTCAAATTTTTCATTCGGACGAGGGGTATCAAAATTCTGCAATATTTTGCTTCTCTCTCCCCCGCTTTTCCCAAGCTCTTTTATCAGAGCGTCGTATTCTTCTTTGCTTTTTGCGCGGTATACCGTGTTATTTTGAGTATAGCGATTGAAGGAAAACATATTTGAAAAATTTCTGCCGTCAATAATCATTTTATTTAGTTTTTCTCCTTTGCATTTTATATAATTTTTTAAAAGTACTATAATAGTTCGATAAAACCCTGCAGTTAGACATACAAATCAAATATTAAACTTGCTTGTTAAGTTTACTCAGAGACCTCATACACTGCCTCTTTTATATTGATTTACTATTGTTGTTATACAATGCAGGGTTTTATTCGAATGCTATTTATAGCAATCTAAAATTTTAAAAAATTTTTAACTGCAATTCAAGTATTGATTTCAAAATTTTAAATTGCAATTTCTTTGTAAGATGTGTATTCATAGGTGTAGTTAAATATAGTGTTCGCATAAAAAATGTTTAACGGACTCATAAAGTCAATTATTTTGTTTGATTCAAGATCATAAACTAAAATTCCGACTGCTTGTTGAACTAACAGTTCGGTCGGTACATATTTAGTTGAATATGTACAAGACATGCTGCTTCCGTCAATAGGAATAAAAATGGCATTAGCTGTACTATGTCCCATTCCGGTTTTAAGATTTAAATATGGGTTGGTTGATTCATAGGAACCATAAAAAAGAGAATCACATATATATTTTGGGTCAGTGTTTACTGTAACTGTTGCAACAGTGTTAGTAGGACTGGGACCCTCGAGACGATCTTCAAACTTTGAAATTTCAGAAGCAACTTTTACAGCAGTTTCCGCAATATTCTTACCATTCATCAAAAAAACATCATCATAAGCGAATGTTGAGTAAGCAAGCGTTGCAGATGAAACAATATGCTGTGTTGCTCCGCTTGTATTGAGCGCATTCATGGAGATTCTGTATTTGTCGGCGGTATATGTATTGCTCTTGCTGAGTATTACCCAACAATAATTTCCTGCCGGAAGCTCCGAAGACCACTTTACATCATTAGGAGAAAGCCACAGATTTGAAAGCGTTACATTTCCGTTGCTTGTATCCAGTGCGCCCAAATTGGCTGTATAATTAGAATTTCCGGAAAGAAAGCGGAAAACCACAGACCTCGGACTGGACACCGAAAAAGAATAGAAGTCGATAGCGTCATCTGATGATAATGCATCAATTTTATCAAACGCTGCACCCACACTGCTGGTAGCACGTGTTTTGGGAACATATGAGATAATTTCTCCAGTTGCGCTGAATTCATCAGTTATTTCAGTCGCATCTTTAACAGTAATTTCCTCATTTTCTGTTTCATTATCAGCTGCTATGCATATGATGTTAGACCATAACGCCATCGTGATAGCAAGTATCGCAGAAGTTATTTTTCTTATCTTTTTCATTTTAATGTTCCTCCAATGTTATACGATTTCATCAATGTCGACAATAGACCACTTTTCATTGAAAACATTGATAACCAATTTTACAAGATGCTCTGTCGCATCTTTGTCGGAAAGAATTTGCTTGCAGATTATCATGTAGTTGAATCCTGCAACTACCTGCGATCCCGCATAAAGTACAGGCTCATACGAAGCCCCTACAAGATGCTGTGTTACCTCCTTGAAACCTTTTTCAACGTCTTCGGGAAGCTTGCTTGATATTTCTTTAAGATTCCAGCCTCCTGCAATTGCCATGTTGTTTTTCCTCACTTTCTTAAATTATTTAAATATCATCATTTCTTATATGATGGTATTTTTTCTAAAAATAAAACGCAAATTCTTAACATTAATCATCACAAACTCGCTTCCCACAATTAAAACCGTAGGATAAATCCAAGCTCCGCCGATTATCTCCATATTAACGCTGAATGGCATACACAGCGGTAAAATAAATTTCGCTCTGGCAAGATAAATCATAATAGGCTGACCGTTGAACCAAGGACATGCACTGCTGACATTTGCTCTGTAACTGAAAGAGCGAGATTTGCCAATACCCAACAGCTGCAAGTACACACGCCTTTTGATTCCACAGACTGTTTGGCTTATGATAATCAGCTCCTATTCATCAGAAGGTATGTGGTTTAACTTACATAAAATCAAATAACTTATCGACTTTCGTCTATCGGTAAATGTTAATTTCAAAATTTCTATTGACAATTTCTGTAATATTAATAAACATAACACTAAATACTTCCCCACCACGCAGCCAACGGAATCGCAAATACAGCCAAAAGCAGTATCATGCAGGCATTAGCCGATTTTGTTTTTTTGGATATAAACAGCATACCTGCCATAACACACAATGCTATTACAAGCAACCAAATATATCTCAATATTAGGTAGCTCAAAATCGAGATGCCAAAGGGAAAGCTTCTCAGTATCGATAAACAATGTACATCGGAATTGATGCCGTCCATTCCATAAGTCTTAAGTATCCTTAAAAAGACCGGCAAATGTGCGTCAAAAAACATAAAAATCACAATTACTCCACAAATTGCTCCCCTTATCAGAATATTCTTTTTGCGTCCAAGCTTAGATGATCTTATAAGTGTTGAGGTCTTGCTGTCAAATGCGAAAACAGGCGCAAGGATAATGCTCATAAAAGCAAAAAGCAGCAGCAATTGACCTAAAGTGTTTTTTATTTTGAAAAGCTCGGTGTAACCTGTATCATAAATTATTTCAAGATCGTTTTCCTTTGCGTAATAATACCTTTCGGCAAATATGTCAAAGCCGTTTTTTTGTCTTAAGACCAATGACATTAAAAGGCTGTCTGTATCGGTTTCATTTAAAACCTGTTCAAAATAATCCTCTCTGTTTTTGACATATTCGTCTGTCTCCTCTGTAACGGTTCCGCCGTGTTCTTTTACCAGCTGCCTGAAATAACCGTCACTTTCATCTTGGATAATGTAAAAGCTTGTGTAAACATAATAGCTTGCCACTGCCATTAAGAGCATAACAATAAGACCTTTTTCAGAAAAAAGAATTTTATGACACTCGTGAACTGTCTGAGATGATGATATCCTGCTACCGAAAGGATTTATTTTTCTAAGCAAAGCGGAAAGCTTGTATGTGGAATAGACCATGTTTTTAGACTTACTGTAAAAAAATACCGATAAAACAGAAAGTCCGATACCCAATACGCTCATGGAAATGACAGATACTGCAGTTAGATTTACGGGATTACCTGCGAAATTTATGTTATGGTACTCCCCTAAAAAATAGTTGGTTTTTGTAAAGGCAAACAGGTTTATGTATTTGACAAATCCAAAGGCAGAAAGCCTGCTGACAGTGTAATAAATAAGAATTTCGATGCCGATAATTCCAACGGAAATACCGTATATCATGATATTGTTTTTTGCAATTATGCTGACAAATAAAACTACGGCGGAAATTGTGAAATAAGACAGCGTTTTTATAAGGGCAAACAGTATCAGATACTGCCCTATATTTACACTTATGGTACAGCCGATAAATCCGCTGACCGATTGAATAGGAATGCTAAGGTCACAAAAGCCGAAACGCAGCCCGCAAATCAAAATGCTGCTCCCGGAGAATATAACAGATGAGATAAGGCAGAGAATAAGCAATGTAAATATTTTACAAAGCATAAGCCCGATACGTCCTTTTTTAAGAGTACGCAGCAGTGAAAAAGCGTTACTTTCACGTTCTTCGCAGATAAGGGACAGAGCGGCAAAGGCGACAGTCAGCAAAGCGCAGACATCGGTTATGCTCCCGTTTATTCCAAGCCTTATGTTTTCAGTAATGTTGTAGGTCAGCTCCTTTTTTTGGATGCTGCTGTAAATCTGAGCTGTCTTTTCAATATTTTTTCTTGAGAAGGGATCCCGGTTATTTCCTAAGATAGAGGATACCTTCATCTGCTCCGCCTGTTTTTGTATTGCATCCAAATAATCCTTATATCCGTAAACTATCTCCATTTCGTTTTTTATTTTCGTTAAAAATAATTCTTCGCCAACAGTATCGCCGGTATACGACAATGTAATCTGCCCGTCCGAGTACCGCTCTATATACTGTTGGGCTTTTTCTTCGGATAAGATCGGGAAAATCTCCTCAATGGGCATATCAATATTATATTCATCCGCATATCTCAAAGCAGAGTAAACCTCTCTTGCATAGATCTGCTCCTCAATGTATTGCATACGCTCGTTTTCGGGGATCTCCGACAGTTCCCGCTGCATAAGCTTATATGCGCTGTCAGGAATTCCATAATTTTCTTCTCCGAAGCCGTTTCCCGAAAAAAGCATTGTTACTGCGTTTACGGTTAACAGGATCATAATAAGCAGCAGGAGACTTTTTTGGGAAAAAAGTTTAATGATCTCATTTTTTATAACAATCATTTTTCTTTAATCCTCGCAAAAATAATCACGATTCAAATCTCCGAAATGGTGCATATACACATTTTCGAGGTTTTTTTCTATGTTATGGGGCAGCTCTGAGGTAAGCTCCTTAACGGTGCCTGATGCGGCTATTTCTCCGTCCTTTAAAATAATTATCTTGTTCGCTGTTGCTTCAATATCGGAAACGATATGTGTAGATACTATCACAGTTGCTTTCTCCTTGAATCCTTCCAGCAGCCGCCTTATCATTACTCTTTGCTTCGGATCAAGCCCTGCGGTAGGTTCGTCCAGTAAAATAAGCTGCGGTTCGCCAAGCAAAGCCTGCGCTATAAGCAAGCGCTGCTTCATTCCTCCGGAAAAACCGCCTATGTACTTTTTTGCACAGTCCGACAAATCCACCATTTTAAGGACATAGGGTATCTGTTTCTTTGCCTGTGCCTTGGAAAGACCTTTTAATGCGGCGATGTATGATAAAAACCTTAATGCTGTGAAGGTATCATATAGGGATTGCTGCTGCGGCATAAAGCCTAATATTTCACGGTATTTTGCTCCCAGAGATGATATGGGTTCACCGTTCCATTTTATCTCACCGCCGTTGTCTGGAGTTAAATTATCGGAAATAATATTCATTAATGTGGACTTTCCTGCGCCGTTGGGTCCTAAAAGTCCGTATATTCCGTTTTCAAAGGTAAAAGTAAAGCTCTTTAAGGCGTGCTTTTGCTTATAATGCTTATTAACATTGGACAAAGTCAGGGCGGGCATATTACTCTCCTTTGTGTGATAGAAACTCAGTGTATTGTTTTGTTAATTCACTTATTATTTCCTGTAATCCGTTATTGTTCAATAAAGCTTTGTATTCTTCCGTAAGTGTTTCTATTGTATCTG
>DNUB01000331.1 GCA_003508605.1 Oscillospiraceae bacterium
CTTTTTCCTTCCGTAAAACTTCCGTATAAGCTTTTTCAACAGCCAGAAACGCTTTGGGTTAATTCCCAAAGCGTTTTTTATTTGTTTTCACATAAAAAATTAAATCAATCCTCTATGCTGAAAACAGTAAGTCCTTCGCAGGTCTTTAATGCTTCCTCGCCGCCGCTAACGCAGACTGCGGCTTCCTCCGCCATTTTGTCAAATATGCCGCACAGGTCAAGCAGCTGCTCCCTTGTGGTATGGAGCATTTCCTTTCTTCTGCGTATCAGCTCCTCCTCTCCGATTCCCATAAACAGCAGGGAATCGGCATAATCGCCCTGTTCGCCCGGCGTTCTTAACGGCTCCGTATCCGCAATGGACGAAATAATAAATTTCTCCAGCGATTCGTCGCCTTCGCAAAATTCCTTAATGTATTTCGATATTTCGTCATATACAGTCAGCGACCTTGCAGGGGAAGGGTCGCGGTAGGAATAGCAGAGAATATTGCCGTTCAGCCTGCTGCGGAGTCCCGAGCCGTATGCGCCGCCCTGTACTCTTACCGCATTCCAGAGATAGCCGTAGGACAGTATGTTGGAGGAAACGCTCAGCGCACCGCTGTTTTCCGCACCGCACCGATTAAGGTTATAGCACTTTACCGCATAGGAAATCTGGGAAGGAATGGCTATGCCCATTTTTTCGGGCAGAGCGATTTTGTATTCTGCGCTTTCGGGGAGCTTTTCGCCCTCGGGGAAGGCGTCTGTCAGATCTCTTACGTCGGCTTCCTCGTCTGCGGTAATGCTTACCGTAAGTCCGTTTCTTATAATGGCCGTTTTATAGACTTTTCTTATGGCGTCGCACAGAGCCTTTGATTTTTCGTCAAAGCTTCTTGCAAGAGCGTGCAGCGCTTTGAAGTTGGTGAAGCCGTGCATTGCTTCGTCCACTGCGCCCTCCGCCGAATAACGGGAAAGAGCGGCCTTTGAAGCGACCATATGTCCGTTGCGGATCATAAACTGTCTTGCGCCCTCGTCCACCTGAAGGGCAATTTCCTTGATCTTGTCCAAGTCATGGAATTTTGTTCTTAAAATAATTTCCTCTATAAGCTCCTTGGCTTTTTGAAGATTTTCCTTTAAAAATCCCGCCTTTACCTTTAAGCAGGGGGTGCAGCTTTTGGGATCATTGGCTTTTGCGTGATGGCAAAGGGAGAAATGGATACCGCCTATATAGGTTTTTATTTCCTGCTGCAATTCGAGAACGGAGTAATTTTCCGTAGGCAGCTCCATATACAGATTGGGCAGGACTCCTATAGCAGTCAGCTCTTCAAGCGATAAGCCTGTCAGGGGGAAGTACATGGAGATGCGGACGATACCGTGGGAGGCTACCGGGTGGAACAGTATTCTTGCGCCGCCGTGGAAATGCTCCCGGGTTTTGATAAACTCGGGCTTTTCGCTTACCTCGCTTAAAGGAAGCAGGGGAATGGAAGCGGCGGCCTCGGGAGAGTCGGGAGTTTTCTGCCACTTGTCCAGCTTTTCGTTTAATTCCTTATTTGCCTTTTTGTCCTCCTCCGTAAATGCGGAAACCTCTTTTTTAAGTCTTGCCTCCTCGGCTTCACGCAGCTCCTTTCCAAAGGAGCGGGAGGGGAGCAGGTGAAGCAGGGCGCAGTTGTCATAGCTGCCCAACAGATCGTTTAGGAGCTTTTCAAAGCCGTCTCCCTCCGCCATTTTTCTCAGCCCTTCAACGGCTTCGTCAAACAGCAGGTATGTCATGGGATCTCCGTCGTAAAGCCAGCTGTTGTAAGAGACAATGGCTCTTTCCAGACCCTGGGGCTCGCTTAGCTGCTTGGAATTATATGCAAAGCGGTTAATGGAAGCGGTGAGGGATTTTTTGTCGATGCACTCCTTTACAAGCTTCTTTACCGTATCGGAAATTATTGTCTTGATTTTTTCGCTGTCGCCGTCGGACATATTTCTTGCGATCACAAGCATAACGGGCTGGGAAAGGCCGTCCTCGATTTCAATCTGAAAATCCTCCGCAATTCCCGAGGACAGCACCGCACGCTTTAAGGGAGCTTCGTTGGTGTCGGCAATGGTTTTCATCAATACCTGAGCCGCCAAAAGCTTATCTCTGTCCTTCCATGAGCCTATGATTTTACCGATGGCAAAAACTGCGCTTTTTTCGATATTCTGACTTTCCGCCGCCTCGTAATAAGCGGTTCCCTCGTTGGTAAGGGGGATCTGATCCGCAATTTCGCCCGCCTCGCTGCCTCTGCCGAATTTTTCGAGATAGGAGTCGATAAGCTCCAGAGTTTCCTCCAGGGGCACGCTGCCGTCAAGAAAGATCCTCGAATTTGAGGGGTGATAATATTTATTGTAGGCTTTCAGATATCGGTCGTAGGTAAGGTCGGGAATAACGGCGGGATCGCCGCCCGAATTGTGGCGGTAAATGCTGTCGGGAAACAGCAGCGACAAAAGCTCCTGCTCAAGTCGGGAGTCCACATTCGACATTGCGCCCTTCATTTCGTTAAACACCACGCCCTTGTAGGAGGGAACGCCGTCGTTTATCTCCGTATGAATGCCCTCCTGATGGAAAATGCCGGGATTTTCTCTCAGCTTAGGGGCGAACACTGCGTCCAAATATACCGACACAAGGTTTAAAAAATCGCACTTATTGCGGCTTGAAACAGGATAAATCGTTTTATCCGGGAAGGTCATTGCGTTAAGGAAGGTGTTCATGGAGCTTTTTAAAAGATCCACAAAGGGCTCCTTAACCGGGTATTTGTCCGAGCCGCAGAGTACGGAATGCTCAAGAATATGGAAAACGCCCGTGCTGTCCTCGGGAAGGGTCTTAAAGCCGATGCAGAACAGCTTGTTTTCCGTGTTGTTGTTTACCCAGACAAGCTGTGCGCCTGTTTTGTCATGGGTCATTTCCACCATTTCGCCGTCAAGCTCTTTTTCTTCTCTTATACGGTTTACGGTAAAGCCCTTAAGCTTTGCGCCTGCTGATAAATTCATTTTTCTCGTTCCTTTCTTGTCTAATATTTCCAAACTTATTGTCAATAGTATAGCATAATTTGTAGGATTTAGCAAGGGTACTTTTTGTTTATGATAATAATTTTTAAGGTACTGTTTGCGTAAAACGCAGGTCTGTATTATTTGTATACAGGTTCTGCTTCCAAAATCGTAGTGGATTTATCTATAACATTTTTCACTTTTCCGGTGGGACTATTTTATTCTTTTAAATTGTTTTGAAAGCTGCCTTTACCGTTTTGCAACGGGGCACGCTCCCGCAAGGCTTAGGGTAACAGGGAGCAAA
>DNUB01000286.1:0-1656 GCA_003508605.1 Oscillospiraceae bacterium
CTGCCAAAGGGCGGCACGGATGCCGCCTACAAAGCAGCCTGAACGTCAGCCTTGCGGCGTCCTCCGCCTTGTCTTGCAAAAATCATCCTCGCAAATCTTTTGTCTACTTTTAATCAAGAATTAGTATAAGACCCCTTTCATTCCGAAATAGAAAAGCTTGAGGTTTTTCGACAGTCTGAATATCCGTCTGTGAAGGACGGATATTTTCTTAGCATTTATTTTATAAAATTGACAATATTGCGCACAACGGCAAATACCACCAATATGCCCGCAGCCGTATAATAAAAGCCCTGATTTAAAGGCTTACCGTCAGAGAGGCATTTAGGCTGAAATATAATTCTTATTCCCAAAAAGACGACCCATACGGGCAGCAGTATAAAAATGCATGGATTGGCTTCAAAGGCAGCTTTAAAATTTCCGCCGATAATATTTACAAACATTGTGCTTATGCCGCAGCCGGGACAAAGTATCCGTCCGCCTGTAACAAGCCGTATGACACAAGGTATATTAAGACCCGTCAGCTTAAGCCATAAAAAGTACAATATGCCCAAAACCAAAAACACCAATAGTCTTTTAAGCAGTATTTTCCTGTCACTCACCTTTTCACCTTCAATTTAAATCGTTAAGATATGCCGATAACTTAAAAAATTTCCTGCTTACATTACAATAAGCAGGAAATTTATTATATGTAATCGTACTAATTACATATTCTGTGCAGGAGGTGCCATCTCGTTAAGCTGGTTCTGCATCATAGCCCAACCAACAACAGGGAATACCAACTGAAGAATTAAGTAAATAACAGCCTGATTAGAGGTAGGCAAGCCTCTTGCAGCCTTTGCATTATCCAGCTTTTCACCCTGCTTGTAAGCCCAATACAATCCGTAAATATCACAAGTCACAATCATAAGAAGCAATGAGATACCGCCGGAAGTGTAAGGCTTGCCTGCAGGATTGGGAGGAGTTACCATATTGGTTTCATCCGTAAGCTTTACGAACCAGATAAGTCCGTAAATACCGCAGGTAACAATGGATAAAATAATGCAAAGCGCAATATTTCTCTGCTGAATCATATTTGCTCTCCTTAAAACTTTATTGGGCTTGAATAAAATTTTCTATCCAACACCCATTAAAAGCGAAACCAAAAATAACCAATGATTTCCTGATGCCGATAAAAAATTCTACATAACCCAGAAAAATTATAGCAAATTTGCGTATAATCGTCAACTGTAATATTGCATAAATTTGCGGCTCGATATTTTATATTACACGCAGCCCTGAGCCTTCATAGCCTCTGCAACCTTTAAGAAGCCCGCAATATTTGCACCCGCCATATAGTTTCCGGGCATTCCGTATTCCTTTGCGGCATCGTCGCAGCTTTTGAAAATAGACTGCATAATGTCTTTAAGCTTAGCGTCTACCTCCTCGAAGGTCCAGCCGTAACGTATGGAGTTCTGGCTCATTTCAAGACCGGAAGTAGCCACGCCGCCTGCATTGGCAGCCTTGGCAGGTCCGTAAAGGACGCCGTTTTTGAGATAGATCTCGATAGCTTCGGGAGTTGAAGGCATATTTGCTCCCTCGGCAACAGCAAAGCAGCCGTTATCCACAAGCTTTTGTGCGCTTGCGCCGTCGATTTCGTTCTGTGTAGCGCAGGGAAGA
>DNUB01000286.1:1975-2410 GCA_003508605.1 Oscillospiraceae bacterium
GCGCAGGGAAGAGCAATATCGCACTTTATAGACCAAATTCCGTTACAGCCCTCGGTATATGTAACATTACCGTGGGAAGTCCTTTCGGCGTACTCCTTAATTCTGCCCCGCTCAACCTCCTTGATCTGCTGAACAAGCTCAAGCTCAATTCCGTCGGGGTCATGAATATAACCGTTGGAGTCGGAAAGAGCAACTACCCTTGCACCCAATTCAGCCGCCTTCTTGGTGGCATAAATGGCAACATTTCCCGAACCGGAAATAACAACGGTCTTGCCCTCAAAGGATTTTCCGTTCGCCTTTAACATTTCGTCGGTGAAATAGCAAAGACCGTAGCCCGTAGCCTCCGTTCTTGCCAAAGAACCGCCGTAGGTAAGACCCTTGCCCGTGAGCACTCCGCTGAACTCGTTGCGTATTCTCTTATACTGACCGAACATA
>DNUB01000286.1:2700-4972 GCA_003508605.1 Oscillospiraceae bacterium
ATTCTCTTATACTGACCGAACATATATCCGATTTCTCTTGCGCCTGTTCCTATATCGCCTGCGGGAACGTCACAGTCGGGACCGATATGCTTACAAAGCTCTGTCATAAAGCTTTGGCAGAAGCGCATTACCTCTCCGTCGCTCTTGCCCTTTGGGTCAAAGTCCGAACCTCCCTTTCCTCCGCCCATGGGAAGCGTTGTAAGGCTGTTTTTAAACACCTGTTCAAATCCCAAAAACTTAATTATACCCAAGTATACGGAGGGGTGCAGACGCAAGCCACCCTTGTAAGGACCGATAGCGCTGTTATACTGAACACGGAAGCCTCTGTTTACCTGCACCTTGCCGTTGTCGTCCACCCAGGGAACTCTGAAAATAATCTGTCTTTCAGGCTCCACAAGACGTTCGAAAACCCCCGCCTCTACCAAATCGGGACGTCTTTCAACCACGGGCTGGAGAGTTTCCAGAACCTCGGTTACCGCCTGAATAAACTCGGGCTCTCCTGCGTTTCTTTTTTCAACTGTTTCCAAAAGGTCGATAAGATATTGGTTAGTTAAAGCCATTGTGAAAATTCCTCCTAAAAAATATTCATTTCTGCTTTGACGCAATTATGCCGAACCCACAATAAACGAAAATGCCGCAGATATATGGACAATCTGCGCAAACTATTTTAACTATCGCTTTTGGCACAGCCTTCATCACATCGTCATAATAGATTTATTGTAGCACAGTTTTGTAATTTTTGCAATAGTTTTTGCAGGATTTTTTTTAAAACTTGCAAATTTTAAGTCTGCAATTATATAACCCGCCGAAAAATCCATACACAAATACTGCGAGGTCTTAGGGGAAATTTCTCACCGGCAAACGGAAAAAACAACCGCACCCAAATTTGCTTGACCTATTTTAAAACAGGGTGTATAATAATAAAAAAAGGGAGAATGATGTATGAAATCAACAGCTTATAAAAAAACCGCATTGCTGCTGTCTGCATTGGGTGCTTTATCCTTGCTTTCCTCCTGCTCCTTCGTTAATTTAAGCGCAGCACCCAAGGCAACGGAAAAAGAGGATACAAAAAATGAACGAATCCTGACTCACCCCAAGCAGTATCTGACCGATAAGGTAAGCTCCTTTAAGCTGGGGGACAAGGAGTTTTCTCTGACCGAGGATTCGGGAAGCTTTCGGAATATTTTCGGCGAACAATATACGGAATGGTATTCTAAGGAAATTGCGGAGGAGGAACGCAAGAAATTGGGCGATGACGTTGAATATAAAAATATGATTTGTTCACATATTGTGCAGAACGGGGTTTATTGCGCAGACATCAACTTTTACCAAACAGACGATTCGGGAACAAATGTACTTCTTGTATTCAGCACTGTTTATGACAGGGAGGATAAGGAAAATTTCCATATTGCCCATAATATTTCCTATACGGAAAACGGCGAAGTGAAAAAAGGAGATTTTCCGTATGAAACAGATAAAATTTGTTTTTCCGTTGACGGACTGACCACAAATACCGCAACCAGAGGACAGCTTGAAGAATATCTCGGAGAGGGACACCGTATTGTTTCCGAAGAACCGGATGCAAGATATTCTATGGAAACATTTGCTTTTGAAGATTTTACCTTAGCAGCTTATTTTGATATGGATGATATATTTAAAGCCGTGTACATTTACCCCGTCAATTATAACGAATATATGGATAAATATTTCAGCTGACGCTTAGAGTCTTTTACTGATATACTTGATAAACATTACAGCAGTCATATAAAAGCCGACAGGGAGGAATAAAAAAATGACAAAACGATTTGCGGGCTTAGCGTTTATTTATGCCGTTGCGGCAATGGTATTCGGAGTTTTCTACCGGGAATTTACCAAATTCAACAGCTTTGACGGAGATACAAATCTTTCCGTTATGCACACCCACTATTTTCTGTTGGGAATGATCTTTTTCCTTGTGCTGATGCTGGCGGAAAAGAACCTTGGTTTCTCAAAGCAAGGCAAAACGGGGCTTTTCGTAATTACATACCAAATAGGATTAAACATTACCGGGGCTGCCTTTTTTGTCAGAGGAATCACTCAGGTGTTGAAAACCGAGCTTTCAAAAGGCGCAGACGCCTCCCTTTCGGGAATTGCGGGGCTGGGTCATATTATACTGGGCGTTAGCCTGATTATGCTGCTTTTACGTATAAAAAAATCCGTAAAAGAATAGTTTTATAAAAAAGCACAAGCCGCAGCAAGCCGTTTTCAAGGCTTGCTGCGGCTTGTTTTTCAA